>CAISOI010000178.1 GCA_903886985.1 uncultured Chthonomonas sp. | reverse complement strand
GAGGAATAACAAACACCAGCCAAACCGCAACCGACAGCCAACTCTTCGATGCATGGGGAATGGTGGTTAGCCGAACGGGAAGCACACCAACGCCGTTTGGTTTTGCTGGGACGAGCCAGTACCAGACCGATACGGACAGCGGATTGCAGTTGCTGGGGCATAGATATTATGATCCGAGTACGGGGCGGTTTATTACGCAGGATCTGGCACGAAGCGGTAATAACTGGTTCGCTTACTGCCGGAATAATCCTCTAGGTGGGATCGATCCATTAGGACTATTCACTGTAGGAGGTTATGAGTTTACCTGGGAAGGTACCGGCAAGGGCTTGATGACGGGTCTAGCCGCCGTTGGCTCAGACCTTACTCTTGGATATTGGGATGGCGGATCTTACAAAAATGAGCCAGGGTTTGGTGGAAGCAAGGTAATTGGAGCAATAGGTATAGGTATCGGTACAATTGCCGTTGGCGCAATATCGCTACCTGCCATCGCTTCAAAGATTATTCCGTTATTGCCAATTGGTGGAATTGTACCAACTATTGGTAGAGATTGCCAAGAAATTGCCGATGAATTAATGTCTAAATTGGGTGGCCAGGTTCTTACTATTTGGCCACCGTTGGGAGGTGGTGGTTTGACACCATTAATTCAGCCAATAGCTGGGCGCGGACCAGTTGGTGGACCACCATGGGTTTATCATAGTTTCTTGCAAATTGGAGACTTTGTATTAGATCCGATATTTTTCAACGGTCCAGTACAAACGGGTATTTATATTCAAAAGGTATGGGGCAGCAACCCGTTCATTACTGGTAATTGATGGCCGCAGCTAGGATAAAGTCATACAGGGAGGAAAGGTAATGTGTCATGTGGGTACTCATTTGTGGCTACAGTACCCACAAATCACAGAATAACTATTTTGAAACTTTTGTATATAGATTGCCCCGTAAAAATCCGAAATCTTTTGAGAATCGAGTTCAATGGCAATTTCGACTTCGAAATTTATGAAATCTCTTTGACAATCTCTGAATTGTTAAAACACAATGAAGATGACTTCATTATAATAATTAAATATATCGAAAATATCGACACATTTGAGTCAACTATTAAATCGTGGGTAAGCTTAAAGAACTGCCATGGAATTTTATTATTACCTGACTCAATGATGTCAAATGATACACTCAGCCCCATATTGTATGGAGACAATTCGGTGAGGCATAATAATTTGGATGTTCGTTTCGTTCCATGGAAGCGCGGGGACATGCTAAAGTTTTGCAGGCAAATAATAGATTATCGCATTAATATTTAGCAACTAGTCTTCCGTCACAGGCAGTTGTGACGGAAACAGGTTTTACACTTGATGGCAACAATTGCGTGACCGAAGTTGTATCAGAAAGTTGCATGTACAATGCAAATGGCACAGCGGCACAAGTAAGTTCTATCACATCGACGCGCTCGGCAGTACACGTGGGAAAACCAACGCCAGCCAGTCCGGCACCGACAGCCAACTCTTTGATGCATGGGGAATGGTTGTCAGCCGAACGGGAAGTACACCGACACCGTTTGGCTTTGCAGGCACCAGTCAGTACCAGACTGATACGGATTCTGGGTTGCAGCTGCTTGGACATAGATATTATGATCCGAGTACGGGGCGGTTTATTACGCAGGATCCGGCGAGAAGTGGTAACAACTGGTTCCAATACTGTCACAACGGTCCTCTAGGTGGAATTGATGCGTTAGGACTTTTCACAGTCGGCGATTATGAGTTCACCTGGGGTGGTACTTGGGACGGAATCAAAACAGGGCTAGCTGCCATTCGAAGCGACATACCCTTCTGTGGAGACGGCGGGGATTATAAAGACAAACCAGGATTCGGTGGTGGCAAGTTTTTTGGCGGGATTGGATTACTTGCTGGAGGCGGTGCTCTTATTGTCTCTGGGGGAACAGCATTAATAGGATCAGGGTTAATAACAGAAGGGCCAACGGTATGTTATAGTGGGACAATTGGTGGAATTCCAGTTTTTAAGAACATTGGCGACTATCTCGCGAACAGTCCCATTGGTGGACAAATTATTGGCGATACACCTGTCGGTAAATTTATCGGTGAATATATTGGTGACGGATCCGG
>CAISOI010000177.1 GCA_903886985.1 uncultured Chthonomonas sp. | reverse complement strand
GTACAAAGTATCGTTAACATTCATTATTGGTGAGCCTTCTGTTACAAGCAATATTTCAGGCCCCAGCAAATTGTGCCTTTTGTAGGTACTCCCAGTTTGTAACGTCAGTTTGCTCAACTCAAACTCGTCTGCCGGCGTTTTGTATACTCTCTCTTCGGGCGATGAAAGAGTTCCCAGGCTAATGACCGGTTTAATGGACTTGTAGGTGACTGTGTTCAGCAAAGCTGGTACGTCCACATGTTTGGTTGTGAGACCTCCTCGAATAACATTGTCAGAGCGAGCCATTAGTTCCACAGTTGTTCCTTCAAGAAAGGCATGCAGTGTCCCTGCAGGTTGATAGGTGGAACCTCCGGGTTGTATGAATATCAGATTGAGCAAGTAGATTGCAAACAGTCCGCGATCTAGAGGAGAATCCTTTCCATCGGCAACCCGCAACACCCAATATGAGTGATCCGATTTGGAAAAAGTTGGCAATTGCCTTAATCTGTCCAATAGCGCTCGGGCTGCCCTGTCAAATTTGGATTGGGGCAGATTTAACAGTCTGCTTAGGAGATTGTTTAGAGCAAACCGGTCCTCACTTTGAGGAGATCTGTCAACCTTATAATCGGGAAATATGATTTGCAATTCGGGATTTTGTTGAAACTCGGCATAGATCTCAGGTTGAGGACGGAACCCATGCAGCATCCATACTTCTGAAAGAGCGGAGTGCACTTCTGGTTTACTGCCGGCATCGTGAAAACTACGCAATGGTGAGTCGATAGGAATCTTTAAGGAATTCTCGTGCTCGAAACCGACTCGTGCCTGTTCTCTATTGGGATGGACTTGGATGGACAAAACATTCTGTGCATCCAGTATTTTCAACAGAAACGGTAGGTGATTTGAACATTTTTCTGCTACTTCCAGTCCGAGAATTTCTACCGGGTTGCCTTGAAGTACCTCTTGAAAAGGGCGAGCAACTCCGCCAACGACTAAGTTGCAGTTCGCACTGGGATGATCACCGAACCACAATTCTGCATATGGGCCTCCATCCGGAGTAATACCCAGTAACGATGGAATGAAGGACTGACCGCCCCAATCATATCTCTTGATACTGCCCTCAATTTGGCATGGATTCATTTATCTAACCTTCTTACTGGTTGAAGAAGAACTTTCTGAATATGCCTGAAGCTGTCTCAAAATTCCGTCGGGTTCTTTAACGCCTTGGGCAACAATTGTTTCTGCACGCTCCGGGGAGTTTGCAACAGAATAGATTCTCATTTCGTCCGCATTGCCGGATGGGCGCACATGTGCAACATCTCCGTTTGTGAATCCGATGCGTACGCCGTCAGTATAATCAACCCATGCTGCTGGAGAGAATCCTCTTGTGATACTAAAAAAACGCTCCACAAGGCCTTTGAGTTTGCTCATACCATCTGGCGATATATAAGAATCGCTCTTAGAATTGGCGGGCGCGACGAAACTGATATAGTTTGGTGGATCAATCGTTGGCTTTAACAACTCAACAATTTTCAGAGAAGTGGCACGAGGGAAATTGCGTATGAGCGATGCACGCCCGAAACGCTTAGGTAGTTCATCAAACAGTTCACAAACGGATAGCGACGCGGCCTTGGCAGCGGCTAGGACCGTTATGATGGGCAAGATCGCATCACGCGTCTGTAATTTCGAAAGGGTTGCTGATTCAGAGACAAGGTCACTTCCAAGAAGAAAACCTCCGTTTGCTTCCCAGCCGCAAACGCGAGTTTTACCCTGTGACACTGCAATCCGCATCTCACTAATAACGTACGGCGAGCCGATGCGCGTCTTCGGAAAGAGGCATGATTTCAGATTGGTGAGATCTATAGCATCATTGCAACTTATTGGCACCACGACAGCATCTGCGTGTATATGTTGCGCTGTAATTATCCCTAAAAGATCGCCGGAGAAAAAGTGGACTTTGCCATTATCTATTCCAAGAATCAGGGGGCGGTCGCTGTCTCCGTCTGTCGAAACCACCGCATCGTATGATCCTGACGTCAAATCTACAAGGTTTTGAATGGTTGTAATTTGCTCAGCGTCGATTGCTTCTGTGTCTATAGGCACAAACATTTCTGATCGTCCGACTGCCACGACTTCCGCGCCAAGAGACCGGAGAAGATCGACCAAAAAATCTCGGCCAACCGCTGCGTGTTGATACACCAATAATCGCAGTCCGCTCAAGGACGAAGTACCGAAATATTTTACGTATCGCTGTTTGTAGAGTTCGATGGCTCTTGTGTCAATTGAAACTGTCTCACTAGAGGTTGTTTTATACATTCCGTCGGAATTGAACGGGCTGAGATCAGCGGGAGCCGAATAGAATCTTTTCCTGACGTCTTCTACTTGGCGAGTTATGGGTTGTTCATCTTCCTTTAGGAGTTCGCCTATGGATGTATTCAGTTTGTATCCGTT
Organism: uncultured Chthonomonas sp.; assembly: GCA_903886985.1. Lineage (GTDB taxonomy): Bacteria > Armatimonadota > Chthonomonadetes > Chthonomonadales > CAJBBX01 > CAISOI01. The sequence goes on along the minus strand of CAISOI010000177.1, from coordinate 4,589 downwards.
GCGATCGAAGGGGATGTGACTGCCAGTAACCATAATGCTCGCGCAATGCCTATTGGTCGCATACAGCATAACGGCAGGAGTTGGAAGCGGACCGAGGTTTACAGGATTGAATCCAGCTTCCTTTACCGTCAACCAGATCGCATGGAACAGCTGACCCCGACCGGCAAATTCGGCGACAAATTGGGTTGAGGAAGGTCGTAGGTCATAACCGATGTAAAAGTCCTCACCAGGAGAGATGCCACCGGCGGACTTTGGCAACGAAGTGAGATACTCCAGTTCTGCAGAAACGTTTATAGCTATTTCGAGTTGGGTAAGATTGACAACCAGTCCGCGGCGTCCACTCGTGCCAAATTGGAGAGGAACCGGTTCGTAACTTAAATTATCGATGAGTAACTTACTAATTGGATCACTGCTCATTCAAGAGATGTGTCGGATTGTCGCTAATCCATGACCATCAAGGGTCTTAGTATGGCTAATACTATTGATAGTACCCGTAATCAACTTCAATGAGTGTTTTAGTACGTTAACTCTCACTTTCGGATTCGGTAGGTTGCAAATCACCTCGGATGCATGCATGCCAAAGACAAAGACCGCAATATATATTAAAAACATATGATTGCGGTCCCGTTCAAATCATGATTGCCCCAATAGCCTACTTAACGAGTATTGCTTGTAGCAGAGAGCAAGAGCTAAAGGCTTGCCGAGGATTGTCTCCAGATGCTGGTTTGCCTACAATTCTTATACCAACGCATGTAACCGAGGGAAATCGCTGAACAAATTTCTGTCCTTCCTTAATTCTCGGAACGCGACTTGATGTAGTACTTGGATAGCTCTCCAATACGCTGATCTGCTCCCATGCACTGGTTTTCGTTCGCTTTATTTGTATAACTGGCTTACCGGTCGAAGTATCGAACCACCCGCCGTCATGAAAGGACTGGCCATGCGCGAAAGTGACCTGATTAAAGGTAATTGGTTCGTCGATTTCGGCCCCAAACCAATCCTCTTTTTGTAACGTTCCGTCAAATGTAACGACCGTACGACTAAGGTCACTGTCGAGTATTTGCCCGGACATATTCCCCATCCTCGATCTAGTCTCTTTAGAGTCGATCAGAACGGAACTGTCCGCGGTGCCAATGGACGCAGGTGTTCGTGACCAAACTTGAAATGGTTTTCCATCAGCCCCAGCATTGTAGAAAGGAACAAGTTGTACTGTGGTGTTAACACGATTTCTTCCATCACGCAACATTCCTTCGCACTTTAAAACGGGATTGTTGTTTGGATCCAGGGAAGACCAATTCGATTTTGCGACGATGACAGGGTTATCACTCAACAATATTCGATTGAAGGATTGTCCAGCTGTTGTGTGTGCCGTGTCCCGTGCCAAGACTAACGGTCCCCATTGGTAGGCCACGCGCCCGGCGTTCTCTTGTGATCCTTTGATGACGATAGGATGAATATCGAAATGGATCTTCACTACATCGCCCTGTCTCCACTTTCGCTGAATGGACAAATACCCGCCGGGGCCGTTGTGGGCGGTTGTAGATTTGTCATTGACACTTAGCTTCGCATTTGTAGCCCATGAAGGCACCCTGAGATTGAGTTGAAAATTGGTTGTTTTTGCAGAGTTCACTTTGACAGAAACGTCTCCAGAGATCGGATAGTCGGTGGTAACCGCCAGATGGACCCTGGTATCTCCCAGCAAGACATTCGCACTGAGTGGGTTGTAGAGATTTACGAAGATCGCGCGTTTGTTGATAGATGTTGCAATTGAGTAAGTCGGCAATAATGCAACACCTCTCGGGCCACTCGACAAACAGCAGTTTGTAGAGTTCCCATAGGGTTTTATTCCCTCAAGCGGGGTGTAATAGCACCACTGTTTGCCGTCAGGTCTTTGTGCCCCCAGAAGGTGATTGTAAACAGAGCGTTCCAATTGGTCCGCATATTTGCTGTCGCCTGTCAGCCTCAGCAACTCAATATTCAATTGCTCCCATGAAACTGTAACGCACGTTTCACAGATGTTGGAGTTGTTTCCATTAGGAAGATGGTTTTCGTCCTGCCATACTTCAAAACTGCTTCCGGATCCGGTTATATACAGTCTGTTCTTGACAATATCGTCCCAGGCATTGGTTGCTGCAGTCAGCAGCGAAACGTCTCCGTTGGCTCTGTAAAGCTCACAGAGCCCCACTAGATTGGAAGTCATTTCGTAGGCTTTTGCATTCGCAGTTTTGCGAACTGATTTCTCTTTCAACAACGTCTGAACAACATGTGGACCTGCAGGCTCGTCATAAGCCGCAACAATGTATTTCGCAAAATCGAGAAACTTGCGCTCGCCTGTTGCTCGGTAGAGCAAAACAACGGGCTCCAAGATGCTGCAGGACGCCATCCCGACATGCGTACCAGCAGAGATAATGCTCTTTTTGTTCGGTCCAAAAGTATTGATTAAGAGATCGCCGATTTTGATACAAGCACTTAGTGCCTGCTTGTCACCCGTGTACTGGTAGTATGTGAGTAGTCCCAGAAGGTCATATTTGTGAACCCAGACGTCCCAATCGGCATTTTCGAAGAGCCCGAACCGTTTGTCTTTAACGTAGGTACCCAAATATCCGTCAGGTTCCTGAGTTTTTATTAGTTCAGAGGCGACGCGATCAATCTTTGCTCTGAGCGCAGGATCACCGGTGTTTGAATACGAGAGGGAAGCCGCGTGAAGAAATTTTCCAACGTGTTCCCCAATCCATGCTTGCTTTCCTGGTTTGTGCCTGAATCCCTCGAGAAGCTCTCCTTCATTAACATTCAGCAGTCGATTGCGTTCAGAATTGAAATATCTGGCTCCAAGTAGTCCAGATAGTTTGATATCAGCGGGGCTGGCAAGAGTGAGGACATCTTGCACTACCTCAGTATTGGGTTGCGCAAGGTGAAGGGGATTTTGTTGGGCGAAACCGCTATTTGTACCTATTATTGTCAAAATAATGGTGAAAGAGGTTTGCAATCGCTTAAGTATCATCTTTGAACTCCGTGAATGCTGTGCTTGGCAAGACTTGGCGGAAAGTGTATGTGGGAACCCCATAAAAAGGCGGGCAACTCAGATTGAGCTGCCCGCAATTAAGTTCCTAATGTCTGATTAGTTCGGATGGACCAATATGTCGCAGTTTCTTCAGTGCGCGAAGTTCGATCTGTCGGACTCGTTCACGAGTAACTTTCAATCTGCTGCCAACCTCTTCCAGCGTACGTGCATATCCATCATCGAGTCCAAAGCGCATCTTCAGAACGTCACGCTCCCGAGCGGTTAGTTTATTCAACACTTCGTCGATCTGTTCGCGACGAATAAGGTTCAATGTAGCTTCAGAAGGGGATGGGGCCGTATGAGATTGTATGAAGTCCGACAACTGGCTGTTGTCTTTTTCACCAACTGGAGTTTCGAGAGACAGTGGCTCCAGAGCAATCCGAGTAATTTCATTTACTCGTTCAACTGGAACTTCGAGTTCACGAGCGATCTCTTCAACAGTCGGTTCTCGATGTAGCTGTTGGCGAAGTCTTGAGGAGGCCTTTACATACTTGTGAATGATTTCAGCCACATATACTGGAATACGAATAGTTCGACCCTGATTGATAATTGCCCGAGCGATTGCCCTTCTGATCCACCATGTAGCGTAAGTACTGAACCGATATCCCTTGTTAGGGTCAAACTTTTCTACTGCACGAATTAGGCCGATGTTTCCCTCTTGAATGAGATCGGGAAGAGGAATACCGCGTACGCTGTATTTCTTCGCAATACTAACAACTAATCTGAGATTGGCCTCCGTAAGTTTGTCTTTAGCACGTTTGTCTCCGCGTTGCACGGCTCTTGCAAGTCTTATCTCTTCGTCTGCAGTGAGGAGCTGCGTTGTACGCGCCCGGCTCATCCATAAGTGGAGATCTTCGTCTCTGCTCGATCTCGCTCGTTCTTCTACAGCATATTCATCTTCAACATATTCATCACCGGTCATAATTGAGTTCGGTGATACATCCTCGTCCATATCGTCAGATTGAACTGGTACTCCTTTTTCGATTAAGTTAAGAAGATCTTCGTGTGTCTCTTCAACATAACCTTCATCATCCTCGACTAAATCGCCCGCAAGCGTGTCGTCATCAACTGATCGAACGGGTAAACCGTTAGGTCGATCCATAATAGCGCTCTCGCTACTCATATTTTCCCCTCCCTGTGTCGGGTTATCCATTTCTAAGTTGTAGCCATTTCTTAATATCCACCTGATCGGAGTACGTCCAATCACAAAACCCAAAGATGCCTCGAATACTCAGAATCCGCGACTTAACTATTCCAAGAGTGCCCTTAAACTGGGGTATTAAATTCCAACCTGAGCCACAACCCATTAGGCGATATGACAAAATTAATACAGACGAGTTCTGTGGTGAGCGTAGTCGGCTCGAACAACAATGGTCGACCGAAAAATTGTGGATATTTTGGACTACGTATATTTTAGGCTCCATAACCAATGGTATGAAGTCCAGATCGCACTTTAGTTCTTTAGTAAAACAGCCGCACCTATTATAAGGGAGGCACCGCTGTCTGTCAAGTAGTATTCTCGCAGTTT
>CAISOI010000176.1 GCA_903886985.1 uncultured Chthonomonas sp. | reverse complement strand
GTATTTCGGTTCGATTCCAAGTCAGCCTCAACCTCCAAAAGTGGATGTTTCCGAACCTACACCCGCGGGCGAACAGAGAAAGAGCCTAATCGATCCACTTGCGAGATTAACTCGCATAGATATCGCCTACAAGACAGTTGCTGGTGACGATCCCGATTACTATGCATTGAACGTACTCTCAACAATTATATCTCGCGGGCGAAATAGCCGATTACGGTCTGCATTAGTGGAGAAGGGGATTGCGCTGAATGTTCAAGGTGGTCAACAGGAATCTCGGGGTCCCGGACTTTTTTCCTTCGGAATAACTGTTCCGCCGGGCGGTGACACAGCCGCTGCCGAGAAGGCACTAGACGAAGTCATTGCGAAGATTCAACAAGATGGCGTGTCTAATGAGGAGATGAATGCCGCGCAAGTTAGTGCTCGAGCAGGATCATTTATGCGAATGGGTACTGCTCTTGCACGGGCAAATGCGCTCTCTCAGGACGCGGTGTTTTACAACGATCCGGGTCGCGTGAATACTTTGCTGGAACGACTGCAATCCGTAACATCGTCGGATGTTCAAAGAGCCGCTAAGAAGTATTTCAGCAAGAATAGTCGTGTAGTTGTTATTACGGAACCGGCGGATGACGGCGGATTTGGAGGATCTAATCCATGATAGTAACCAAAATTACCGGCATAGCAGTAATGTCAGGCGTCATTGCGTGCAGCAGTGCATTTGCACAAGACGGTGCTGGATCACAGAACAGCGAGAGTACGAAGGGTACCGTGTTTAAGGGTAAGGCACCAGTAGCTACTGAACTACTCAAGGTCAAATTTCCAAAACCCAAAACTTATTCACTTCCCAATGGCGCGAAGGTATTCATTCTAGAAGACCATCGATTGCCGAGTATTCGCATATCCATTGGGATGAAGGCTGGGGCGCTTTTGGATACGAAGCCTGGCGTTTCCGAATTTACCGCCAATATGTTGAATGACGGCACAAAGACCAAATCATACAATCAGCTCTCTGAAGCCGAAGAAGCAATCGCTGCTCAATTGAATGCTGCCTCAAGTTCTGAGAAGACCACGTTGACCGCATCAGGGTTGTCTGAATATACTGATCAGATTATCGATCTCATGTCAGATGTGCTCATGAATCCGTCCTTTCCGCAAGACAGGCTTGACAAGCTCAAAAGCAGAAACACCCAAGGTTTGGGTCAACGCCGATCAAATTCTGCAGGGCTTTCAGCGGATATTGTGGCGCGCACCTTTTATGGGAAGACGCCGTATGCGCGTGTGGCTCCGACCGGGGATCAAATCAAAGCGATTACGAGAGATGATATCGTCGGATTCTACTCCAAATACTATCGACCTGCGGGATGTGTTATTGGAATTACCGGAGACGTCGACAGCAAGTATGTTATTGCCAAATTGACGGAAAGTCTTAAGGACTGGAAGTCTACGGACCCGGAACCAAGCTATCCTGCGGCAGACTTTAAGCCAAAGGAAGCGACAAAGATTTGGCTAATTGATCGACCTGGATCTGCTCAGACGACATTGGACTTTTGTAATTTAGCAATCAATAGAACGGACGCTGATTACATTCCACTCGTGGTAGCAAATGCAATCTTGGGCGGGGGATCATCCGCTCGGCTGTTTCAGAATATTCGCGAAGACAAGGGTTACACCTACGGTGCTTACAGCAGGCTGGCTGCTCCGAAGTGGTTAGGAACGTGGAGCGCATCGGCGAGTGTTCGCACGCCTGTCACGGAACCTGCCGTTGCCGAATTCTTCAAGGAATTCAAACGAATTCAGAACGAGCCAGTTCCGGTTGCAGAATTAGACCGAGCAAAGCGTTCCATTGTCGGAGGATTTGCCAGAACTCTTGAAAGCCCAGATGCGGTACTTTCTCGTGCTCTTGAGATTGAAGAGTATGGATTGCCTGCTGATTATTGGGACAATTATGCTTCAAAGATTCAGGCTGTAACTCCTGAGGACGTGGCGCGCGTAAGTAAGAAATATTTGGGTGAAGGGCGAATTCAGCTTGTAGCCGTTGGGGAACGTGCCAAGATCGAGGAAGGTCTAAAGAAATTCGGTCCGGTCGAAGTTGTCGTGCCTGAATCCGTCGGTGCTGGTGGCGGCGGGGGACGACGCGGACGTTAGACGGAATTTAAAATCTCACAAGTGTCGGCCACTTTCTAATATATAGGGAGTGGTCGATTTTGTTTATTAGGCGGAGTTCATTGGTCAAGGATTAATACAGTTCTTATGGTAACTAGAAGTGCTTGCAATTCGTTAACATGGCGTCGTCAATTCGGCGACGCCGTTATTTTGACTTAGATCACAATGGCTACGGTTGAAGTGGTTGGGCGGTGACTACGTCGATGGACTTGCCTGCATTTAGCCCGGTAAAGGTGACAATCAGCTTGTCATTTGTGT
>CAISOI010000175.1 GCA_903886985.1 uncultured Chthonomonas sp. | reverse complement strand
TGGAGTGGAGTAATTCAAGATACAGCTTCTACTTCCACACTGATTGCGCTCATCTGTGCTCGCGAAAAGTCATCGAACTATAGTCTTGTTGATGGTGGGCTTCAAAGCGTGTCTCGTCCACTTATCGTCTATATCTCTGTTCAAAGTCACAGCTCGGTTGAAAAAGCGGCATTACTAGCCGGGTTTGGCAAAATCAATATTAGACTGGTTGCGTACGGCCCCGAATTTGGAATGGACCCAGACGCCCTCAGAATGGCAATCCAGAAGGATATTCGCGATGGATTGTTACCGTGTGCAGTAGTTGCCACGACGGGAACCACAACCTCGACTGCGTTTGACCCTATTGAACAGATCGCAAATGTTGCGCGAGAATATAACCTTTGGTTTCATGTAGATGCCGCAATGGCGGGTTCAGCAATGATCTTGCCAGAGTGTCGATGCCTTTGGCACGGTATTGAGATGGCTGATTCTCTTGTGCTGAACGTCCATAAATGGCTGGGAATCGCATTTGATTGTTCACTCTACTACGTGCGAGACCCTCAACACCTGATACGAGTGATGTCAACCAATCCGAGTTATCTTCAGTCGACCGCTGATGGTGAGGTTAAGAATTTGCGGGATTGGGGTATTCCACTTGGTCGGCGGTTTAGAGCTTTAAAGATCTGGTTTGCCATCCGTGAGCAAGGTGTTGCAGCATTGCAGGCCCGGCTCAGAAGAGATATCTCGAACGCGAAACGTCTGGCTCAGATTGTTCAAAGTGAACCTAGGTGGAGCCTTATGAACTCAGTGCAATTACAAACGCTTTGCGTTCGATACACTCCCGAGGGTATGGAAGGGGAAGAACTTGACTTGTTTACGCGAGCCTGGTGCGATGCCGTCAACAAGGGCGGTGACGCCTACCTAACGCCGGCGATCTTGGATGGGAAATGGATGGTTCGGATTTCAATCGGCGCTATTGCGACGGAGTGGGATCATATAAAAGCACTATGGGACACCATGAATACTGCGGTGACAACAACTCTTGAAAGCTATGGCAGCTCTATCGGACCGTTATAGCTTGCTCGGTCAGTACCGTCTAGTGCCTGAAATGTTGTTCCAAATAGTGAGGCTCCGAGAAGGTCCACTCCGTACAGATCCGCTCCCGTAAAATCGGCACCTTCCACGTCCGCATTAACAAAGCTGGCGTTACGCAAATTGGCGTAACGGAAGTTGGCATTTGACAGATTTGCGCCATCGAAACATGCACCTGATAGTTCCGAACGTCCGAAGTTTGCATTTCGCAAGAGTGCGTTTCGTGCGATTAAACCGGTTAGTTCACGTCCCTGTGCTTCTAAGCTTAAGAGGTCTTGATCTGAGATATTCCTTGACACTAGTAGTCGTTGAAGTAAGTTCTTATCGATATGGGAGGTGATATACCGCTGCTCATGCCATGGATCTGCGACATTGTGATATCCGGACTCTGCCTCCCAAAAACCTAACTTGTCTTCCGATAATAGTTCGATCCGTTCTAACCATTTGACACTCTTATAGAAATACTTGCCCGGGCAAATAGTACGAATAGGGCCACCATGAATGGTATCTAACTGTTTACCATCAAATTCAAGAGCAATAAGGACGTCTAAATTAAGAGCAGTCTCGAACGGCAAACTGCTGGAGTGGTTGCGCTCACTCCTTGCAATAAATGAAACATATTTTGCCTCTGGAAGCGGAGAGCATATCTCGAGAATAGATCTCAAAGTGACTCCCGTGAATTTTGCACCGGGCATAGACCATCGCGTTACGCAATGAATATCAATCTCACGTTCCACCTGCGGCATGCTGCTGATCGCTTCCTTGGAGAATGTAAGTGGTATATTGACAAGTCCGGAAACCGTTACGGACCAAGGAGAGCTGTCGATACGGGGTGATTTTTCTCCGACGACGGGCCATTTGCCAGGAGCGGCCAGCCTCTGATTTGGCGGCAGGATGATTTCGGGTTTTATTTCAATCATTGGTTATACATGTCTGCGGATTCCAACGTAAATTATCATTGATGGTATTCTGCTCTAAGTTTAGTCCCAATTTTCGATCATTTCTACGGAGAATCATAGTTGAAAGTAAAAAAACTCGGTCGGACAGGACTTCAAGTTAGCGAAATTTGTCTGGGAACAATGACATTTGGAAATCAGGCTAACCAGGAAGTGTCATTTGAAATAATGGATGTCGCAGACAATGCGGGTGTTTTCTTTTT
>CAISOI010000174.1 GCA_903886985.1 uncultured Chthonomonas sp. | reverse complement strand
TATCTACGAATTTACGCCTGGCGGAGTAAAATCAGCTTTTTATCCTCAGGGATTTGCTGCTCCAGCCGGTTTAGCTTTCGATAACAGCGGCAATCTCTATGTAGGTGGTAATGATGACCGAATTCACAAATTTGCACCTGATAAAACTAGGACCATTTTTGCGTCAGGACTTGGAGATCCCTCTGGATTGGCATTCGATTCCGCGGGAAACCTCTTCGTATCAGAAGTGCAGAACGGCAGAATTAGCAAAATTACGTCAGATGGAACGAAAACCATCTTTGCTTCAGATCTCACAGGGCCAAGAGGGCTAGCTTTCGATGGCAACGGTAACCTCTTCGAAGCAGACGAAAGTAGTAACAGAGTATTCAAATTTACCCCCGACGGAGCTAAAACTACCTTTGCATCAGGACTCTCTCACCCGACAGGGCTAGCGTTCGATAGTGTGGGAAACCTATTCGTGGCAGATTATGCCAGCAACAGTGTGTTTGCATTTACGCCTGATGGTGTCAAAACCACGTTTGCTACGGGACTTAGTAATCCATATGGACTCGCTTTTGACAGCAGTGGAAACTTATTTGAAAGCGAATATTATTACAACGGGTCAATTAATATGTTCTCTCCTAGCGGAAACAAGACAGTCTTTGCAACAGGTCTAAATTATCCATCGTACTTAACATTCAAGTCATCATCTTCTTCATCCGTCCCTGAACCTGGCGCAATCGCCCTTGGTGCAGGTGTTGTGGGGATTGCAGGAACGGCGATCGTTCGACGTCGAAAGTTGACAATTAAGAAACACTAACATTCAATCCTAATGAGATTTGAACCGTCTCGCCTTACGAATGTAGGCGGGACTGTTCAATCATCATTTCCAACGAGTTATGTTGGCACGCGCAACGATCTACAATCATTTCGGTGGTATTCTTTTTCTATTCCAAGACACTAAAAGTGTTGTAGAGAATGGAACCAATGAATTCAAAACTACACTCGAAACATCTTTGCGCGGTGGGAATTACAATTCCCATGGTGCTGACAGTTCTTGCTTTTGGCCAAAGTCGCCCAAAACAGTCTCCACGGATTGTTTATGCCGTGCAAGTATTACCCATACTAAAGGCGCACTGCTACGAATGCCACGCAGGAGATAAATCTGCTGGAGGTCTGCGTCTCGACACTCGGGAGTCAGCTTTCAAAGGCGGCTCGGGCGGTCCTTCTATTGTTTCTGGAAATCCAGCGAAGAGTCTTGTTTTGGAACGAATACTGGGTCACGGTGGTAAGCCGCGTATGCCTATTGGCTTTGCACCATTGACTGATGTTCAATCTGCAACTCTAAGAGCATGGATAGAGCAAGGTGCGGATTGGCCGGACGCATCCCGCGCAAAAAAGCACTGGGCATATATTAATCCTGTACGACCAACTCTCCCTGCTGTAAAGGGTCGATTATGGGTAAGGAATCCCATCGACAGTTTTGTGCTTTCACGCATAGAGAAGGCTGGATTAAAGCCGTCACCCGAAGCGGATCGCACAACTCTTATCCGCAGGCTGACTCTTGATCTTATCGGACTGCCGACCACAATGAAAGAAGTCCAAGATTTTCTTTTGGACCGTTCCCCAAATGCCTATGAAAAGGTCGTGGATCGCCTTCTCGCGAACCCGCACTTCGGCGAGAAGATGGCGTTGCCATGGCTTGATGCCGCACGATATGCAGACAGTAATGGATTCCAGCAGGACGGCGATACCTATCAATACATCTGGCGGGACTGGGTGGTCAAAGCATATAACGCGAACATGCCCTTTGACCAATTCACCATCGAACAGCTAGCAGGTGATCTGCTGCCAAACGCTACGCTTGACCAGAAGATCGCGACAGGATTTAATCGCTGCCATCTTCTAAACGGCGAGGGCGGGGCTATTGCTGAAGAGCAGCGAAACGTCATTTTGTTTGATCGCGTGGAAGTAACCTCCACTAACTGGATGGGGGTCACTATGATGTGCTCCCAGTGCCACGATCACAAATATGATCCCTTCACCATGAAGGACTACTACGGACTCATGGCGTTTTTCAACAACGTTCCAGAATCGGGTGTCCCGCCGGGTGGTGGGCAATATCGGATCGCAGATCCCTGGGTGGAAGTTGCTACAGACTCCGAGAAGGCGAAATCACAGGAATTCGAGGCAAGATTTGCAGAAGCTGATAATGCGGTCAAACAACTTGAAAAAGACCCACTAAAGAATCCAGCGGGAAAAGAACTGTCCGCCGATTTGAAAGCTGCCCGTGAAAAGCGACAGGCAGCCCAACGCGAACGCGACAATTTTAAGAACAGCCTGCCACGCGTTATGGTAATGTCAGACTCTCAACCGCGCAAAACGCATATCCTTCAGCGGGGGAATTATCTTGCTCCAGAAGCGGAAGTGACCGCCAATTCGCCTACCTATCTGCCTCCTATTCCAGCGGACCTCCCAAAGAACCGCTTGGGATTGGCCAAGTGGTTCGTGAGTCGCGAGAATCCGCTCACTGCGCGTGTGCATGCCAATCGAATTTGGCAGACCTTTTTTGGAGTGGGATTGGTCAAGACTGCTGAGAACTTTGGCGTGCAGTGCGAACCGCCGACTAATCCGGAACTGCTTGACTGGCTCGCAGTGCAGTTCCGTGAAGGATCGAAGTCATCCTCCAACTTGCCGGAAACGGCACCATGGGACATGAAGGCGCTCATCCGCCTCATTGTGACCAGCGCAACGTACCGACAAAGCTCAAAAGTCACGCCGGACCTGCATGAGCGCGATCCGGAGAACCGCTTGCTTGCTCGTGCCCCGCGATTCCGAATGCCGTCTCTTATTCTTCGCGACATTGCGCTTGCAACCAGCGGACTCCTGAATGACAAGATTGGCGGAAAGCCGGTCTACCCATATCAACCCATTGATATTTGGGAGGGCCTTGCCATCACCAAAGAGCGCGATTTTACTTACCCGCAATCGAAAGGCGCGGACCTTTATCGTCGCAGTATCTATACATTCTGGCGACGCACCGTAGCACCGGGGAATATGTTCGATGTAAGTGTCCGCAATACGTGCAAAGTGCGCACCACGAGTACCAGTACTCCTCTACATGCGCTCACCACCTTGAATGACATGACCTGGGTGGAGGCGGCGCGCAATCTCGCTGAGCATGTTATTAAAGAGCAGCCCGGCACCACAAATAGTCGAATAACAGAAGCGTTTCAGCGGGTCTGTGCGCGGAAACCTGCACCATCGGAATTGACCGCACTGACCAGAATCTATAACCGCGCTTTGGCGGAGTTTGGCAGGGACACGAAGTCCGCGGAGGCTTACCTGAAGATCGGGGAGAGTCCCCGGGACACCACCGTTCCGGCAACGGATCATGCTGCAATGTCGGCGGTATGTCTTGCCATTTATAATCTTGATGAAGCGTTGACGAGGGAATAGCAAAATATGAACCCTGAATTTGAACAGCGAATAGGCGTCACCCGCAGGCAGTTCTTCGGGAAATCTGCGAC
>CAISOI010000173.1 GCA_903886985.1 uncultured Chthonomonas sp. | reverse complement strand
CTCCTTCGCTAAATGTCACCACAAAACCATCTTCGGAGAGTAACTCCGTCGTGACTTCGGTTCTAGCATCCACGACAATTGGGTTGACCAGATATCCATCCCGCACACCATCCAAAAGAGAGTAACGGAAGGTTGGATCGCCGTTTTCACAGCCGAACGTTCTATAAGTATCGAGCAGGAGTCGTCTTTCTGCTTCTCGCGGATCCTTTGTGGTTGGGTTTGCGGGGTCGAACTTTTTGAGATAGTTCCGGGGCGTTGCCGTCAGACCCAACTTGTAGCCGATGAAATAATCGAACACGGCTCGTGCATTGCCGCCAATAGTTCTGTGGGCTTCGTCGGATATCACAAGGTCGAAGTCAGTCGGTGAGAAGAGACGTTGGTATTTATTGTTAAAAAGCAGTGATTGGACGGTCGAAACGACGATTTCGGCTTTTCGCCAATCGTCGCGATTTTCCTTGTAAATCACAGTTTGGTAATCTGCCGACAGGACCGCTTGAAAAGCCTTCTTTGCCTGTTCTTCAAGTTCCAACCGGTCCACCAAGAATAAAATCCGGATGGCATTGCCAGTTCTTAAAAAGAGTTTGATAATGGCTGCTGCGGTCAGAGTTTTACCGGTTCCGGTTGCCATTTCAAACAGGAACCGGTCGCTGTCAGCGCGTACCGCCTTCTGCAATTCCTGAATAGCCTGTAGTTGGTATGGACGCAGAAATCGCAATTTGTTCGTTTGGATATATGCCTGTTTCTCAGCTACATTCTTCCATGCGGCGTCTAACTGATAATTTGGTCGTTGAGTTAAGACAATATAGTCATCGTTGACTTTTTCATCTACGAGACTTTGAGGGTTGGGTGCGGACTTTTGATAACCTGTTACAGAACTTGGTGTCGGAAAAGACGTTATGATGTACGGGTTGCCTCTTTCAAGGTCCCAAAAGTAATGGAGGTTTCCGTTGGAGAGAATGACAAAGCGACAATTTTGGGATTTCGCGTATCGCCGCGCCTGCTCTTTGCCATTAAGAGGGTCTTTATGCTCCGATTTGGCTTCCAGAACGATGAATGGGAATCCATTTTCATTGAGGAGTAGAAAATCAATAAAGCCCGTTGTGGCCTTTTCAAAATTGTTACCAAGAGTTTCGAGTTTCACTCCCGGCTCAAGTTGGATATTGGCAGGGCCGGATGAGTCAGCGAAAAACCGCCACCCAGCCAATTGAAGGAGGTTATTTATTTTTATGCGGGCTGTGGCTTCTTTGAATGGCATTTGGTGTGTTCGTTTCTGAAATGTCTATGGTAAGTGGGTTCGATAAAAGAGACTGGTAATCCTGCTGAGGATGGAGGGCCGGCACCAACGAGAGGTGTACCCTACGAGGGTAAGGCGGGCGGAATGCCAGCGCTCTGAGGTCAAGAGCGTGTTGCTCATAAGTAGTTCGTCCTACGGAGGCAAGAGTGGCTGAAAAGGCCTCCCCCGATCACGCGGACATGATCGCGGTGTTCTTTGAAGTTGTATGACGGTGCTTGGGATTTCAACTGGGAAGATCTGAATCCTAAGTACCCACCCAGCGAAGCACAAAGACTGAGGGACGAAATGAGCAGATGGTAACCCCATCTGCTCAGGCCCCGTTAGGCTCTCTCAACTTGACAGGTAGGGGAGACACGGCTTATAATAGGTGTATATGAAACTTTGCAGCTCACAATCCGGTGGACAGGAGGCTTTGCCAGTGTCGGTTGATACGACACGCGGCGGCGTCCTGTTACGTCGCCGGGGATAGAGACTCAGTCAATACCTCCGTTGTGATAAGTTGTGGCTCAGGACGCCGACCCAGATGAAATGGGCGGCTTTTTTGTTGCCTTCAAAATTACGATTACACGTTGTTGAAAGTTATAAGTTAAGATAGGAAAGAGGAAATAGTGTTATGGAATTGAATGACGATCCATTTTATAGAGTTCGACACACGGCGGCACACCTCATGGCGCAGGCCGTTGGTGAGCTCTATCCGGGTGTAAAATACGCGATTGGACCACCCATCGAGGATGGTTTCTATTATGACTTTGATCTGCCAAAGCCTCTGGGTGATGACGATCTGCCTGCCATCGAGAAGAAGATGTCAGAGATTGCCAAGCGTGATCTTGCCATTACCGGTATGGAGCTTCCGCGAGAAGAAGCACTTCAGTTCATGCGAGACATGGAGCAGCCCTATAAGGTGGAATTGATTACGGACCTTCCTGTGGATGAACCGATTACTTTCTATGCGACCGGGGATTACAAGGCAGATGGTTGGATCGATCTCTGTCGCGGCGGCCATGTGCCATCGCTGCGGTTCGTGAAGCATTTCAAACTGCTGCATACCGCCGGTGCCTATTGGCGTGGCAGCGAAAAGAACAAAATGCTGACCCGAATCTACGGAACCGCATGGAAGTCCGCAACCGAATTGACGGACTATCTAACTCGGTTGGAAGAGGCGAAGAAGCGCGATCATCGACGCATCGGCAAAGAGTTAGGTCTGTTTGTCTTCGCCCCGGAAGAGGTCGGTTCTGGTATTCCGCTCTTCTTGCCGAAGGGCGAGATTTTGCGACACACGATGGAATCCTATGTGCGCGAAGTGCAGACCAAATACGGATATCGCCATGTCTGGACGGGGCACCTCGTGAAGGAAGACCTCTACAAGAAGAGTGGTCACTATGACAACTATTCGGATGT
>CAISOI010000172.1 GCA_903886985.1 uncultured Chthonomonas sp. | reverse complement strand
GATAAGCGGGCATGCCATTGCTGACTGCCAATTCAACTAACTCTGCGGTTGTCTTACCTACCAACGGTTCCAAAGGTCTCATCCTAATCCAAAAACCAGTCGCAATTCATTCTGGTCAAATGAACATTACACTCTCAAATTAAACATCCGGTCCAAACTCTGGTTCGGACCGGAATCTCATCAATTACCACACTGTCAGATACAAATCACCTATCTGAAAATTGTTTCGTCTAACCCGTAACCAATTTCCGTAGTCACGTTTCCAGCATTAGTCAAACGAGATCAGAGACTGAATGTCGTAACCTGCAAGGGCTTTACGACCATCAAGAAATTCCAGTTCAATCATAAAGCTGAAACCAACAACTTCGCCACCTAATCGCTCGACGAGTCGCGCCGCTGCGGCTGCTGTTCCACCAGTCGCGAGAAGGTCATCGATTATTAGTACACGTTGACCTGACTGAACGGCGTCATCATGAATCTCAACAGTGTTCGTACCATATTCCAGCGCATACTCTTCCGCGATTTTATTGTAGGGCAACTTGCCCAGTTTTCGAACGGGAACAAATCCTATACCGAGTTCAATCGCCACCGGCATGCCAAGAACAAATCCTCTAGATTCAATTCCAATGATGATGTCGGGCTTAAGAGTATTTGCGAAAGCCGAGATCTCATCAATAACCTCACGCATTGCGGCATAATCGCCTAAGACAGGTGTGATGTCTTTGAACAAAATGCCAGGTTTTGGGAAATCTGGCACATCTCGAATGAAACTGGCGGCGATCAGTTCTGACAATTTACTCTCCGGAATTTATAGGTTTTCAAAGACAGTCTTGCACAGATTAATGTTACAGATGGGACGCTGCTTGAGCTTTCGTCTTGGCTCCATCTTTGCGCTCTTGCAGGTAGCTGAAGAACTCCTGGCCTTCTCGCAGACGTCGCACCATCATGTGTCGATCCACAACCATTTCTCGAACAATTCTTGCAATAGGCTTCGCACGGAAATAGAATCGGCGATACATTCTCTCGACGGCATCTTCTATCTCGTCACCAGAAAGTGTGTCATACCTCAAAGTGGATGTTTGGATTCCACTTTGACCAGAGATCAGCACATTGTTGTCAAACCAACCATTTGTCTTGGCCTGGTCATACAGTTCTGTTCCCGGATAGGGTGCTGCGATAGAAACCTGTATAGTATGTGGGTCTAGCTCTTGAGCAAAACGAATAGTCTCTTCAACGGTCTCTTTGGTTTCAATTGGAAGTCCAATAATGAATGTGCCATGAACTTTGATGCCAAGTTTGCGACAGTTCGCCATAAACTCACGCGCCATGTCCAACTTGATTCCCTTTTTGATGCGGTTGAGGATTTCCTGATTACCAGACTCAAAGCCTACAAGCAACAGTCTTAAACCGTTGTCGCGCAAAGTTTTAAGAGTATCGTAATCGACATGTGCCCGCGCATTACAAGACCAGGTCAGTCCCAGTTTTTTCATACCTTTACTAATTTCAATTGCTCGTGCTTTATCGATAGTGAAGGTGTCGTCATCGAACATCCACTCCCGAACCTTACTGCCGAAAAGTGCTTTACCCTCTTCGAGTTCTCGGATCACAGCAGCTGGGCTCTTGGTACGGTACTTATGTCCGCCAATGGTCTGAGGCCAAAGACAAAATGTACACTTTGCTGGGCAACCGCGACCCGTATAAAAGCTGACGTAGGGATGTTGTAGATAACCGATAAAATACTTTTCAATCTCAAGATGTTCGTGATAGGTTGGCAAAACGCTGGGCATGATATCCCAATCGGGCACTAACTCACGGTCTTCCGTCGATTTAATTTCGCCAAATTTATCGCGGTAGGTTAATCCAGGAATGTCCTCATAGGCTTTTCCCATCGCAAGGTCTTGGCAGGTGTAGTCAAACTCGTGG
>CAISOI010000171.1 GCA_903886985.1 uncultured Chthonomonas sp. | reverse complement strand
TTTGGTACAGATCAACTAAGAATTTTTGCGTTTTGGCCGCGCGAAGCATTGACTGCGGCGATTGAAGATCAAATAGTCGAAGCTCTGAATATTGCAGCAGATGTTGCTCAGCAATGCGGCGTGAAGTTGGTGCTTGAAAACGAACACGCTTGTATAGTAGGTACCGGGGAAGAGGCAGCAAGAGTTGTTGATCGAGTAAATTCTGCATATTTGGGAATTTGCTGGGACCCCGGGAATGCGTATATGGCAGGTGAAACAGCATTTCCAGATGGTTATAATCTGGTCAAGAATCGCCTGATGCACGTTCACGTTAAAGATGTAATCACTAATCGCCAGTCTGGAAGTAAAGAGTGGGCAGTGATTGGTGAAGGTGAAATAGGTTACCGTTCTCAGTTTGAGGCTCTTCAGAGAGATGGATATTCTGGATGGGTTTCGTTGGAAACGCATTACAAACCAGCTAGTGGCTCGACAGAGGATGGATCCCGTCTCTGTCTTTCTGCCCTGCGAGGTTTTATAAAGGACTAACTAAAGGATGCAAAAGCAGCAACCGCCTCAAGAGTCTTCTCCGGATATATTATCGGTAACCTACTGGCGCAAATTCGCCCAGCATAGAGCCACCTACATTGTCCTTGCTGGCCTTTTCAGCCTGGGAATTATTTTTACTTTTGGTCCTGGCAAGTTCGGAGGCAATGGTGGCGGTGGGCAAGGTCAAGAAGACGGTGCCTCGCGGGATGCAACGATATTAACGGTTAATGACACGCCTGTTACACGTGTTCAGTTTGAGAATGGATGGTCACAGATTAAGAATTCTCAATTTGGTCGCATGTATGTTGGTAGTGAGGCGATGTCTGCTTCGGGGCAAGGGATGGTCCTTTCCCGTTTGATTTCAACAGCCCTGCAGGTTGGGGAGGCGAAGAAACGCGGTCTGACTGTATCAGATGCGGATATCGATAAAGCCATTGTAGAGTTCAAGACCAACATGAGCAAAGATGGTAAGCCCATTTCCGATGCAGCATTTGAACAAGCTATTGCTCAACAGGGTGTGACTTTAGCACAAGTACGTGATGACTTGAAGCAAACCCTCCTTCCGAAGATTTTGGCAGAGAGTGTTGGCGCTGGACTAAAATTAACGGATGCCGATCTTGAAAAGTCCTTTGATGAAGTTAAGACTCGACGGATACTGATTCCAGTCTTAGATATGAAAAATCCGGAAGCTGGAGCAATGCCCGATGGCCAAGCTCAAAAGCGTATAGAAGATATCTTGACCAAAATCAAGGGTGGAATGGACTTTGCCAAAGCGGCCGATCAATACTCTCTTGACCAGAGTAACACCAACTCCGAAGTTGACAAGGTCACCAAGAAAACAATTAAGACCAAGCTTGGCGGATTGATGAATGCCCAATCGAGTACTCCGAAAGCTGATCAAGGATGGTATAAGCGAGGCTCATACGAGGGAGATCTATTTGACAACGCGGCGTTCGCCTTGAAAAAAGGTGAGATGAGCGGAGTTGTTAAGACCCAACGTGGTTATCAGATCATCAAGGTTGAGGACGTTCGCCGAAATCTTCCAAAGGACTATGTCAAGAACAAGGCAGTCTTACTCAAATCCTTTAAGGAACAAAAGTCAGCGAAACCAATGCAGGACCTAATGGACGCTCAGAAGAAGGCTGCAAAGATTGTGTGGAAAGATCCGCAATTCCAGTGGAGATATGATTACGCTGAGCAGAGTGGCAATCCTATGATGGGGCAGTTCACCGTACCCAGCAAAGAAGATAAGGACAAACTACTTGCAGAGTTGCGTGCATATGCTCCCAAGCATCCTGAAGATGGTGGGGCGAACCTAGTTCTAGCAAGTCTTCTTGAGAATGACCTCAAGACGACTGTTGGAAAGTTTGACGATCCTGCAAGGATTAAAGTGCGTGATGAAGTTATCTCCGCTTACGAACTTGCACTTAAGAAAACCGAGGATAAAGAGGCTCGCTTTAAGTTGGTTCAACTCTACCACGAAGCGAAGCAGGACGACAAAGCCCTTGGTCAGTTGACATCCATTGATAAGCAACTATCGTATGATAAAGACCCAGCCAATCGGTATATATATCAACAGCTCTCACAGCAATATCGCATGCTGGGCAAACCAGACCTTGCGATGAAGATTGATGCTATTATCGCTGAACTCACTGCAATCGCAGCGAAGGATGCAAAAGAGAAAGCGGACGCTCAGAAACAGGCGCAAACTCCCCCTAAGAAGTCACCTGTCGTGATCGAGGCGC
>CAISOI010000170.1 GCA_903886985.1 uncultured Chthonomonas sp. | reverse complement strand
AAATAACGCAGTTACTATTGGGACAATATACTAACGCAATCCGTCTTCTTCAACTACAAATTGGTTTAAGTTTGGTCAAGTGCAATTGACATCCAAAACACCTAAAGCTAAAATACCCCATCATGGAACTTCAGCCTCCAATCATCTCTCTCGAACATATCCGCAAAGTATTTGGTGGTGTAGTTGTCGCAAACGATGACGTATGTATTTCCGCCCGCAAAGGCTCTATTCACGCAATCATCGGCGAAAATGGAGCTGGCAAATCGACCATCATGAACATTCTTTACGGCCTTCTTCAACCAGACAGCGGCAAGATAGTTCTTAAGGGTCAAGAGGTCAAAATCATCAGTCCCTCCCACGGCATCCAACATGGTTTGGGTATGGTCACGCAGCATACCACGATGATTCCCGCACTAACCGTCTTAGAGAATATCATTCTAGGCGCGGAACCGGGGAAATTTGGAATCATTGACAAAGCCAAAGCCATTGAGAAGCTACAACCTATTTGCACCGATCTCTCGATAGATATTCCTCTCAATAAGCAGTGCGAAGCAATCTCAGTTGCAGCCCTCCAAAAGGCTGAGATTGTGAAAACGATTTATCGCGGCGCAGAAATGCTCATTTTGGACGAGCCTACTGCCACTCTGTCGCCCGCTGAAGCAGCCAGTTTATTCTCATTGTTGAAAAAGTTAGTTTCGCAAGGGTCCACCGTTATCTTCATTACCCACAAAATGAGCGAAGTCATGGACCACAGCGATGATGTCACGGTGATAAGAGCGGGACGGACAGTAGGACAATTCAAAACGGCAGATACTTCCCCACCAGAGTTAGTCCAATTGATGGTTGGTAACGAAAAGGAACTTACACTATACACTCATACAGGTCTTTCATACTCAGAACCTCCAACGGAGACGGCAGTTTGTGTGAGTAACCTTATCACCAGCGCAAAATCAGGTAGTCGTGCCTTGAAAGTCTCTGACTTAAGAGTAGGAAAAGGCGAAATCGTTGGAATTGCAGGGGTCGATGGAAGTGGGCAGCGAGAGCTTGCAATGGCGATCGCTGGTCTAATTCCGATTGAAGCTGGAGAAGTAACAATTGCTGGCAATGACGTATCTCTTTTTTCTCCAGCACAACGCATTGCATTAGGTCTGGGGTATGTACATGAGAACAGACAAACCGAAGGTTTAGTTCTTGATTTCAACATCGCGGATAACTTACTTCTCGGAAGAGAAGACTTTGCAGCCTGTGGTGGTGGCAGACTACTGAATAGGACATTGATCAACGAGCTTGGCAACCGTGCGGTAACTGAAAACCACATCCGAGCCAAAAATGGTTTGACTAGAACTGGCTCCCTCTCTGGGGGTAACCAGCAGAAAGTTGTGATTGCCCGCGCACTATCGGGTAATCCCAAACTGATCATTGCCATGCAGCCGACACGAGGTCTGGACGCAGAGGCGATACAGTTTGTCTATACACTTTTTGAGAAGTCGATTGTTGCAGGAGCCGGGATGCTGTTATTTTCTCTCGATCTTGATGAAATCCTAACACTTTCTGACCGTGTGGCAGTGCTTTTTGAAGGGAAAATTCAGGGAGTACTTGATCGAAAAGACGCTTCCATCGAGTCCATTGGCGCACTGATGGTTGGAGGAGCGGTTTGAATTTCAAAGACTTCTTGATGAAGGGGCTCAAACCCCTTACTGCATTGCTGGCATCGTTGGTTGTTGCTGCCATATTCGTCAAACTCTCTGGCGGCAACCCAATTGAAGCAGGTGCGGCACTGGTGAGTGGTGCTTTCGGAAGCACTAACAATATCTTGCGGACCTTGGCGAAATCCACTCCACTCATCATTACGGGTCTTGCAGTAGCAGTTGCACTTCGTGCGGGGTTGTTCAACATTGGTGCGGAAGGCCAACTGTTGGTGGGTGGATTGTCGTCAGCGGCAGTCGGTTTTGGAATCAAATCGATGCCGATGTTCATCCATTTACCGCTAGCAATACTCGCAGGGATGGCAGCTGGTGCACTTTGGGCTTTCCTGCCGGGCATTTTGAAAGCATGGCGCGGTACTCATGAAGTGATCATCACTATCATGATGAATTATATCGCCATTCAACTATTGCAGTATTTAGTCACCGGCCCAATGAAGGACCCAACCGGCATCGACCGAACACCTGAAGTTCAAGCGACTGCGGTGCTTTGGTCTTACGGAAATGGTACCGACTTTTCCGTGGGCTTTGGTATTGCTATTGTTGTCGCTACAGCAGTTTATTATCTGTTCAAGAGAACCTCACTTGGATACAAAATCAGTGCAGTTGGTCTTGGGCAGTCCGCTGCACAATCTAATGGCATCAATGTAAAGCGTACTATGGTAAAGGCGATGTGTATGTCTGGTGCCCTTGCAGGACTTGCGGGAGCTATTGAGGTTCTGGCAGTGAGCCACAGATTTACACTTCAATTTTCGGCTGGATATGGTTTTGATAGTATTGCCGTTGCACTCCTGGGCGGATTAGAGGCTGGCGGTGTTTTT
>CAISOI010000169.1 GCA_903886985.1 uncultured Chthonomonas sp. | reverse complement strand
TGCCCAAAGGCTGAAAGCAACACGTTGGATGGCAATTTGTTTTAGAAGAAAGCATGTATGGTGTCTCTTGAAACTGGTGACACACAAGCCCACGATTCATCCATCGAACAACACAGTACCTGGATCTGTCTTTGGACACCATGCGATTCGCCTGACGCAGAAACTTCTGTTTATTTTTCCACTCTGTATACATCACAATACTGAGCTTTGGAACAGCCATGGCGTTCTCTTTCATGTTCAGCATCTCGATCACAGCAGACCTGTATCTGCCATCGTCGTTGTACCATTTTGCTGGTCTGCGCTTGTGCTTCTCCATAACTTCTCTAAATTGTGAATAGACTTCGCTCACGATCGTGTGTTGCTCAGTTTCCTCGATTTTTGTGCAGAATTCGCTATCTGTAACTTTGATCAAGTCGAGAAGCTCACGGTTCAGATTGTGGAGTTGGTGGT
Source organism: uncultured Chthonomonas sp. (assembly GCA_903886985.1). GTDB lineage: Bacteria > Armatimonadota > Chthonomonadetes > Chthonomonadales > CAJBBX01 > CAISOI01. The sequence goes on along the minus strand of CAISOI010000169.1, from coordinate 1,498 downwards.
CGAAGCTGCAAATACACAACTCATGATACAAACATGACAGCAATGCTTTGGAGAAGAATAAGTTGATTTCTAAAATTTGAGTTTGCCGTCAAAAACTCTGTACCTGTCGATATGAAGCTTCTTGCGCATGCCAATGAGCTCAGCGAGACCAGGAGAGCTCAAATTGGCAATAATCTGAAGAGGAACAATTCTTACCACCTGAAATCGACAATGATTTTTGTCAACTCAACATATGAAGCAGATAATGAGCTTTGATTACCGTGCCGTGGTCGGTTAATATGTAAGAAATCTCGCCAACCACCTCCAGGTAGCTCAGTGGTGGAAAAAGAATCTCCTTCTGCCGATCCATGTAATCGAGTTACTGGTAAGATTCAACCAAATAATGTTCAAACTGTCACTGGTCATCATTTTTTATCAACAATCACGTGCACATCTGGATGACAGAAAGACGTTTCAGGCGGAAGGTTTCATAGAAAATCAGACACCTCTTCAGCGAACTGCGAACAAAACTCAAGAGACGCCCCGCGGTTGATGGCGCCAACACTGATCTTGAACACCGTCGGCATCTGCTTTCCTCTGTCACCACCAGTGTAATGGATTGCCACGTTGATGTCGGTCTGCAAGTTTCAGGATATTAGCAAGGTTCTTGAAAGCAGGGCCCGGGCAGCTTGGAAATCAAAATTTTACCGTGGTCGACATCATGCCGTACTCAGTCCCACCTCGCACACCATATTCATCCTGCTTGAAAAACTGATCCGGAAGGTTCTTACCGCTTAGCCCGCGATATACGAATCTGTCCTTGGGCAACGGCGCCACCCACATGAGCTTCCTCAGACCCGAAAGAATAGCGTTGATTGTTGTTGGATATGTATTGTACGAACAAGTGCACTGTTCGTCGTTCTTATCGTTTTCAGCGGCTTCATCAATAAGCATTCTATCATCGTCGCAGTTGCTTGTGTCGCTGATAGCTGAAGTAACCAAATTACCTGACTTGCAACACGGACAAGTGGGATTCCATATTTTGCAGCTTCTGTATGCTTTTGGCGAAAACTTACGGAGGACAGCATTGTACTTGTAGAACATGGGCCCCTGCGGATAAGCGAGTTCGCAAAATTATAAAAAAACATCGGGTTTTGGCCCGTGTTCCCAACATCTCGAAACGTCTTTGGTGAATGCGTTCTGCGAATTGTAACAGAATGTGGAAAACTAAAGTACAGAACAAAGAATGAAAGATGTTATATCCACCGTGTATAGACTGAGGCCCAGTAGTTCTTCCTTCCATAGCTTGGCCTTTCTTGCCATCGGTTCCTTCCGAAGCGCATCCAAAGACTTGACATTCCTACATCATCAGTCAACACACGCAAATCTAAGTTTCGAGCACACATTACATTACTTGGATTTAATTTGCAGAAATTTTAGAACTTTGAATGAAATGAAGCAAAAGGGAGAGTATGCAGTGTTATACCTTTTGCCTTGCGAAACTTCCTTGCCTTTTTTA
>CAISOI010000168.1 GCA_903886985.1 uncultured Chthonomonas sp. | reverse complement strand
GCTCACCCTTACAAATGAAGTCAAGAGCAAAGGTGGCCAGAAGGTCTATTTCCATGTATTCAGTGAAGATCCGAACGCCAATCAGGGTCCCGATAGTATTCCCGAAGTATTAGCTGTCATCGATGGTAAAACTGCTTGGTTCGAAGCACCTGCAGACAAAATCTACTATAAAGTTGAGCTTCCAAAAGGAGCGAACGTCTCTCCTTTTCTCTTTTTTCCTAATCTGACTCCCACAAAAGAACTGGCAAAACGAAAAGATGGACATTACAAAGATCGCCCAGTATATGTCTTGCTCACTAATTCTGGATCGGACACTGCGTCACAGGTTGTTATCGATCAGGAGACGTTCCATATTGTGCAGTTTGTTACTGTCTCAACTTCAACGGGTGCAACCTCCACGACGACGATAACCATCGACAAAGAAGATTTCAATACGGACATTCCCGACAAAGAATTCATCTACAAACCAAAACGAGGATTCAAAGAAGTTCCGGCGCCCCCCGAAGCGGCAGCACTCTTCGGCAAAGCCGGTTAGTTTCACCTGATCGGGAGGAGAAATTTCACTTTCAGCCACAATTTCTGTGAACCTAATGGACGCTTCTGGTAACTAAGTTGACTGATGAGCAGTTGCTGATTTCGAAAATCTGTAGTGGCGACGCAGAGGCTTTCAAGCGTCTGTTGGACGACTATGGCGGAATGGTACAGCATCTCGTCAGACGGTACACCGTACACCAACAGGAATCCGAAGACTTGGTTCAAGAAATATTTATTGATGTCTATAAAGGTGTGAGCAGGTTTCAGGGCAAATCTTCCCTGAAAACTTGGATTTATAGAGTTGCTCTCAACCACTGTCTCCGTCATATAGAACGCCGAAAGCCAACTCCGCTTGAGCTCGGCAATGCGGCAATTGCAATCCCGTCTACCTCTCCAACTCCACACGAATGTCTGGAGCAGGTTGAAACAAATGAACAAGTTAATGTGGCACTCAGCCATTTATCCGATATCCACCGCAGTGTGATCGTCCTACACGAGTTGAACGGGCTTACTTTTACAGAATGCGCCGAAGTATTAGAAGTGCCTGTCGGAACCGTCAAATCCCGCCTCTCCAATGCATTCCGGCAACTCCGCGTGCTCTTACTGCCTGCCAAGGAGGAGTTAACGAAATGATCGATTGCTCCCATCGCCAGGACAATTTCATAGATTTTATCGAGAATCGGCTGATCGAACAAGAGAGAAATGATCTACTAACCCATCTGGAAAGTTGTGAAAGTTGTAGACAGACGATGGCGGATTTTAGAGCGGTTCATACATCACTTCAATCCGCAGTTGAGGCACCGGTGCCAATGTCCCCTGAATTAAAGGCAAGAATCGTTAAATCTATCGATTTCAAACCGTCATCAAAGCAAAAGTCGTTCTGGAAACGATCGTGGTTCCTAGCAGCATCGCCCGTACTTGCGCTTGCTGCGGTACTTCTTATCTGGCTCAATACAAATTACAACTTTGTCCCATTGTCAGACATTGCAGTCAGCGAGACAGCGGCAGGTGGTAGCGCTGCAATGAAATCACAGGTGATGATGCCTAAGTCGGCAGCGGTTGATTCGAATAAGGAAAACGCTGTACAACCATCAGCCGCTCCCACGATAGCCAATGAAAGCCCAAGCAGTACTGCGGGTCAGGTGG
>CAISOI010000167.1 GCA_903886985.1 uncultured Chthonomonas sp. | reverse complement strand
CACTCAATCGATTAGCAAGCATTAACAACGGAAGAATAACATGTGGCGACGGTGATTATGGGATTGTCGTTCTGTACAAGCAGAGACGAATTGAGCCTGACGCACTAATGAATCTCCATAAGTTTGTAAATCAAGGAGGAAAACTATTAGTTGTAGGGTCAGTTCCACTGGAAGTTGCCGCTGCTGGCAAACCTGATTCGGTTGTTTCAGAAGCGATGCATAGCCTATTTGACTCATTGCGAACTAATGGAACTGGGGTTTTGTCTCAGAAGTTAAAAGGCAGCGTAATTTTCATAAAAGGTGATTCGGAAGATGAGATTGCTACGGCGTTGGAATCGTTTGATACCAGAAACGGATCGGATTTACGGATTGAGCCATATCAAGATTCGGCGGTATTTGTACATCGACAAACTGCGCAAGCTGATATCTTCTTCTTATCCAATCCAGGCGAAAAAGCCATCACCTTTACGGCAAAGTTGCGAACAATGTATGGCTCAGTAACTGAGATGGATCCTGTTTCTGGACGGATTTCCCGGAAGCGGTCCGTCAGTTCAATGCACGGGAAAAGTGAATATAAAGTTGTAACCGTTTCCTTGCCTGCCAGAGGGAGCACTTTCCTCATTGCCACGAACCGATTCGCCGCTGGAACTAAGTGGGAGCAACTTGGAACAACCTGTACTGTCACTTTCCCAAATTTACGTTGGATAATAAACTTTACAGGCGATAATCCCCCTCCGACCGTTACCACTTCGAACCTGCAGTCGTGGACTGAGTGGAACGGGGCTAAACACTACAGTGGCGACGCAGTTTATCGCACCACATTACAATATGATAGACAAAAGGCAAAGCGTATCGAACTGCAATTTGAGGCAGTCCATGAGGCCGCGGAAGTTAAGGTAAACGGAAAAGTAGTCGGAGGTGTCTGGTGTCCGCCGTACTCGCTTGACGTTACGAGTGCATTAAAGTCGGGAGCCAATAAAATCGAAATTCGAGTGGGCAATGTGATGGCAAACCGTTATATCGGAATGCCTCAAGAAGACCTGAAACCATTGCGAGCGGTGTTTGGTAACCGCTTCCCTGACCCACAAGAGAGAGCAGTGATGAGAGTGCCACTTCCGTCAGGGTTGATTGGACCGATGAAACTCAATATCTTGAAGTAACTGCTTATTCTTTGGGGTTTGCAAGAATCGAGTATCGTTGATTTTGTGTACCTGCTAAATTCCTAGTTCGGTTACTTTCGCTAACGCTTGACGAAAATAGAACCAAAAAGTATACTAATCTGGTCAAGTATAGGGAGATTATCGATTATGCCTTTGTTCAGCGCAAAAATGGACTATGCACTCCGGGCACTCGTGGATCTTGCTCTACAGCCCGTCGATGAGGCTTGCCAGAGTCGAGAGATAGCGCACCGCCAGAATATCACCGGACCATATCTTGATCAAATCCTTGCTGTTTTGAAGCGGGAAGGAATTATCCGCAGTATCCGCGGAGCAGGTGGGGGATATACATTGGCGCGAGGAGCTCATCGAATATATCTCGGCGAAATAGTGCGCGCTGTTGTCGGTCCACAATTACTTGTTAGTGGTGGGAGTTCCAAGCTTGATGTTGGAGACGGAAGTTCATCGTATATCATTCGTCAATTCGAAGAGCGCACTGAAAGACATCTTGCAAGTTATCTAGACAGTTTGACATTAGCCGACCTCGTATCCGACAAACTTCGACTTGATGAATCCTTGAGCATAATGCCCAGTATCTGACCCTATGGGATCTTCGTTCCCACCAACGTGAATCTGTAGTAACCAGAGGCATTATCTTGGTCAGCACCGGTTTCCACAACCCAGAAATTTGTGGATTTTGCTCCTTTTTGGTCGTTGCTTTCTATGCTGATTGCCATCTTTGACAGTATGGAAATGAACTCCTCCCGAAAATTCCCATCGATTGTATCGTAGTAATGCCCGGATAGCGCAAGTTCGCGCATTAGGGTGATGGTGTCCTGCAGCACACCTACAGCAAAGAGTGAAAGCGGTATTTTTGCCTTGTCCGGAGACATCACTTTGTTCAGCTGTTCTGAGTTAAGCTTGCTTATCAGATTGAGGATCGGTCTGCCGCAAGCAATTTCGTAGAGGTGCAATCCTCGAAATTGTGGGATGGTCAATAAGGTGTTGTTTTCCATGCTAGTGACCAAAGATTGAAAATTAATGACGTCATTCAGGCTCGGAATCGCTCGGAAATCACTATAAATTACTGCTGCCTTGGAGCGTTTTTCAAGTGTCAGTAGCTGCGCTAGAGGCACGGGTGCAAGCCTATCCAAAAAGGCACGCTGATTCTTAGCAATCACAACGTCATCTATTGTTTCAAAGAGCCAAGAACCGTCGCTATCGGTTCTTGTTAATGCTTGTTGGAAGGTGACTGCTTCTTCCATTTTTCTGGCAGGGCGGTTTTCGGTTGCGTCTGAATTCCGACCGGAAATGCTGACATTGTCACGGTAAACATCTATCTCTTGAACCACTTCTTTACCGGTTGTTTTGGAAAGGCTCTCTAGCAGTTGTGAAACTCCTGTTGTGGGATATCCCTGGTTCACTGGTATAGGCGTTTTGGCTGTCTTAGAGTCTAGGAAGTTGGCAGTTGACTGTTTGAGAGGTGTAAGCCACAGCTTGTAATCTGGGTCGAAATCGCTGGGCAGTTGATCGGTTTCCAAATCCGTCGCTGTGCCGCTAACGACTGTTAAAATGTGATTGAACCGAGACATTGAAGTAAGCAATTGCAAGGTAACCGATGCTTCTGCTGGATCGAACTGCAGCCTAAAGAGCCCCGTCCAATTGGGGTTGGTAAGAGCAGCCTGATCTAATTTTGATTGCGCTTCTTCCTTCGGATCAAGTTTTTCTCCGGCAACTATGGCGGCCGCCTTTTGAGTAGCCGTCTCCGCCTCCATCAGGGCCGCCATCGCTTTCATCGCTTCGGCATCGTAATACGTGCGGAAATCGATAGGTTTGAGGGGCTGAGGAGCTGCCATAGCTTGAAGAATGTCATTGATACCTATGGACTTACCGATATGCATTGAGTACCAAACTTCAAAATTGGAGTACTCAGATAAATTCTCATATTCTTCAGCGAGTTTTGCGTTCTCCGGTTTTGTATGATCTGGATCATCCTTCGAAACGTCCTTTAACTTTGCGTCCAGTTCGACGGTGCGGCGGACGTATTCTCCGTAAGTGAGTCGAGGATCGAAATCTTTGTGACTTTCGGCAAGCTGCGTTTGTATGTTGTCATGAATTCGCTTGGAAATTGTTGTTAGCCATTTTCGTTGTCGTTCCGCTACATTCGGATCGACTTCCATAATCCATGTTTTGCCCACGCCGGTGGCGTCGCGAATTCGGACATCAAGTGCTCTAGAAAGGATGTCTTGGGTTGATTTCCAAGAGCGATCTTTGAGGCAAACTACAGCACCTCTTGACTTGATGTTTTTTGCCACAGTGACGAGACGAAGAGGGGTCGAGAGTTTCTTGGCAAGTTCGGGGTAGGTGTAAACTGCGCGAGGAACAGTTATCAGCTCTTCTTGACTAGAAATAACCTTACTCGAATGGTGCAACAGCGATAACGCTAAAACAAGTGAAACCATTGCCATCAACCTCCAAGCGGCTGTCGATTATGAGACTCATCTCTTTGTGCTTTTGTTTCCACTACGAGAGCTAAATGATTTGATCGTTGAACCCATCTGCGTCTTATTGACTAGGGTGTTTCCCAAAATTCTGCGGATCACGACTTCAGATCTATTCCAAATTGAGCTAATACCGACACGACCATTTGTGGTTTCAGCGGTCATGCCATTGCCGATATATATAGAGCAGTGTCCCGGATAAACCAACACATCTCCAAATTTAAGGGCATCGTGGCAAATTGTGCCGATACTGCATTCACGAAGTTCATCTGAACCGTGTGGGAGGGAGAAGCCGAGCGATTGAAAGACGCACATAACAAAGCCTGAACAATCTACACCCTTACGTGTTGCACCACCGTAAAGGTATGGAGTTCCGTACCACTTTGTAGCTTCGCGTATTAGGTCCGTTTCAATTGAAGGTGTATCCAAATTGATTGGGCTTAAGTCGACACGTACAAATCCATCATATCCAACCAAATCGTCTGAGGGTTTAGAAAGAAGTATGTGCCTTAAGCCTGCGTTTGTGGCAACCCATGCGCCATCTTCAACTGCTGCCACGGCTTGTGATTTCAGCCCCGATTCGTTCCAGGGCATAAACGCAGCCTGAGGAACACCATCCTTGCCGGATACTGTTACCGCCTTTCCCTGGACAGCCCAAATATTTAATCCATTTGAGGAGACGGACTTGACGGGTGACTTTATCTGGATGGACAT
>CAISOI010000166.1 GCA_903886985.1 uncultured Chthonomonas sp. | reverse complement strand
CTTGTGGTTGACGACGATGCTGCTAACCGAGATATTCTCTTCCGACGCCTAAAAAGGCAAGGGTACGCCGTAGAAACAGCCGAAAACGGTCGTCGTGCACTGGAAATGATGCAGGCGAATTCTTTTGATCTCGTGCTGCTCGACATAATGATGCCCGACATGGACGGACTTGAAGTTCTAAAGCGCCTAAAGCTGGACGAGGTCCTGCAGCACATTCCCGTCATCATGATCTCTGCGATGAGCGAGACCGATTCGGCTGTACGATGTATTGAACTTGGTGCGGAGGACTATCTCCCAAAGCCTTTTGACCCTGTGCTTCTCCGGGCACGAACAATTGCCTGTCTGGAACGAAAGCACGCCTATGACAGAGAGAACCAATTTACGCAGGAACTTCAGGCAACCTACAAGAGATTACAGGAGCTTGAGGGAATGCGGGATGACTTGACCAACATGATCGTCCACGATCTCCGAACTCCCCTCACCTCTGTAATTACCGGTCTTCAGACACTAGAAGTTATGGGCGAGATGGATGCAGACCAACTCGAAATGCTGACTATTTCACTGAATGGCGGCAACACACTGTTGGGCATGGTCAATGACTTGCTCGACATTAGCAAAATGGAAAGTGGAACACTAACCCTTGATGTGGATGAAGTCAAAATTGCAGAACTATTTGGCAAGTCGCTCAGCCAGGTCAACTCCTTAGCAACCGCAAAGAACCTGCAAATTAGGACAGAGATAGATCCGCATATCGTCGTAATTCGGGCGGACGGCGACAAACTTCTCCGAACGCTCGTCAATCTTCTCAGCAATGCCATCAAATTCACGCCACATGGTGGCGAAGTAAGATTGGCAACGCACAAAACCGAAAACGAACAATCGATTCAGTTCACTATTAGCGACAACGGCGAGGGTATTCCCGCATCCGCCTTTGGACGAATCTTTGAGAAGTTCGGACAGGTTGAGACGCGCACCGCAGGGCGCAAGAATTCCACAGGACTTGGGTTAACATTCTGCAAATTAGTCGCTGAAGCACATGGCGGCCGAATTTGGGTCGAGAGCGAACCAGGCGCTGGGAGCACGTTTCATTTGACGATTCCGGTCTAGGTTCTCATAATTCTAAGGTTGGGCAACTACTAATTACGGAACATTGAGATCTGGTCCAACGTCCTCGTTATGATCGAGTAATTCGGGTGGTTGCCCAGTCTTTGGGAATTACCAAATGTAGGATGAACCAATACCCGATGCCGTTTTAAGAATGAGTAATTCTAGATGAATTCATAGCCAAGAGAGTGCAGATAACATGGATCGAGTTTCGGTGTGGCAGGGTACGACCCAAGACGAACATTTTCCTCGTGTAACAGGGGACCTTCAAGCGGATGTCGTTATTGTGGGTGGGGGAATCACGGGATTGACAGCCGCCTATCTATTGTCCCAGGCGGGTAAATCCGTCGTGGTGTTAGAGTCACTGCACATTGGAGAAGGAACGACCGGTTATTCAACAGGCAATCTCTATTCCACCGTGGATGATCTGCTCACCGAAATCTATCAGAAGTGGGATAAAGAGACAGTTGCGGCGGTCGTCCAGTCACGCGTAGCAGCGATAAAGTTCATCGAAGACACTATCGCCCGATTTGGAATCGAATGCGAGTTTGCTCGCTGTCCGCTTTATCTCTATCCAACGACTGCCACCGAGGCGGAAGAGATGCGAACAGAGCTTGCGACATCGCTTGAGGCTGGGCTGAGTGTTTCCATAGTTCAGAATGTTCCCCTCGCTTTCCCGGTCGATCAGGCACTCAAAATTGAAAACCAAGCGCAATTCAACCCATTAGCATTCGTTCGAGAACTTGCAAAAGCAATCGCTTCGGAAACCTGCCAGATTTACGAGAATTCTAACGTCATTGAAATTGACGGTGGTAACCACTTGGTCCGAACACCCAACGGAACGATTCGAGCAGATCACATTTTGCTCGCTACTCACACTCCAATTGGATTCAACCTTCTACAGACGACCCTGGGACCCTACCGTGAATATGGTATTGCCGCCATGCTATTAGACAGCAGTTATCCCGAAGGGATCTTCTGGAGCCTCGAGGAACCAAGCCACTCTATTCGATCCTATGATGATGATGGAATGAAGTATCTGATCGTCATCGGGGAGAAGCATAAGACGGGTCAGCCGGAACCGGACGTCGATTACTACGGTGAGGTTGAGAGCTTCACACGCGCACATTTTAATGTAGATTCATTTACGTACCATTGGTCTGCACAGCACTACCGTTCAGCAGACTCTCTGCCCTATATTGGTCTCTCCGCCGGCAGCGATAACATCTACATTGCCACAGGTTTCGGCGCGAACGGGCTCGTCTATGGTCCGCTTGCTGCCATGATCATTACGGATGAGATTCTGGGTCGAGAGAACCCATGGAAGAATCTGTACAGTGCCACCCGTTTCACTCCTGTAGAGTCCACATCAGACTTTGTTAAAGAGAACGTGAATACCGCCGGGCAATACATTCACGATTACCTATCCCACGCAGAAGTGGATGATATAGAAAATATTGCCCCCGGCGAGGGGAAACTTACCCAGGTTGGCAAAGAAAAACTGGCGGTATATAGGGACGAGGCAGGTCTTGTAACTGCGCTCTCCCCGATCTGTCCCCATCTAGGTTGCATAGTGCAAGATCGG
>CAISOI010000165.1 GCA_903886985.1 uncultured Chthonomonas sp. | reverse complement strand
CGAAGCAGACCATGTCGTTGTCAACATCAAGCCACATAGAGCCGTGAATATCCGTGGTTGTCCCTTTAGGGCACGAACAAAATTGTAAGTTGTTAGTAAAGGAAACATGGATTGTTACTACGACCGCCGAACGAGCTATTCCTGTCAGATCAGAATCACTATGATAGTATCACGTAGTAAATAGGACGGCAATACGATGGGGATGTTACAAAAAAGCCGCCATTGATCAATCAATGGCGGCTTTAGAATATTTTGGGACTAAGCGACTTAGTTGGATGCTCGCTTGCGTCGCATAATGATGATCGCTCCTGCAACTCCGGAACCCAAGATCAAGTCGATCGTGCTTGCGCTGGAATTGTCAGCGGTAGTTGTCTTGTCCGATGCAACATTCTGCAATACTGCCTGTCGCTCGGACGCTTCGATTGCCGCGCTCAACGAGTTTGGAGCAGTTGTGGTGGAAGCAAATGTCAATTCCGAATTGCTGTTGCTTGATCCAGCAAATGTTAGGCTGTTGCTTGAGTTGGTGTCGACTGAACCCAACTGGGCTTGTCCTGCAACTGCAACTACTGCGAAGGCGGCTACTGCGAAAACGGTTGTAAATAGGTTTTTCATTGATTGTCTCCTGGGTCTAAGACCCGCTCTCTTTGTTTACCGCCGACTTTTTGTCGACTGGCGATTGGTTGTTTGATGTTTTGATTATATAAGGCGTCCATTAACTGTCCATTAATGGTTTTGGGACAAAAATCTTAGGCTCGAAGAGCACCTTTTCGGCGAAGAACCATCAAGCTGCCCGCAACACCAGTTCCAAGGAGTAAGTCCAACGCGCCTTTACCGGTGGCGTCTGTCGTCTGAGTTGAATCTCCGTAGATTGGGCTTGACTTAGGTGCTTCCGAAGAATTGACGGCTTCGACAAAAGTCTGTGGCTGAGTTGATGCAAAGGTCATCGAGTTGTTCTGGCTGCTCGCAAATGTTAAACTGTTGTTGGAAGAAGTATTGATCTGGTTGTTGACACCGTCAAAATTTTGTGCGTTTGACTTCATTCCAACTGTAGCGAATGCGACGAAAATGGTGGATGCAACGATAAACTTTTTCATTAGTAGTTAGCCTTCTTTATACTTTCTTTAATAGTTCCGACTTAGTTTCGTGTGCCACTGATTGGTGGCCGGTTGTTGTATGGTTCATTGTAGAGTCCTATCATTAACTGTCCATTAATGGTTTTCGCAAAGCATTAATGTTTTGGTGGGGCTACTCCAACAGGTAATATCCTCGTAGTGAACGAACATAACTTGGACACAAAAAGCAGCTAGCGAACTGGTTATTAACGGTAAGGGGTTTCAATGTCAACGGTAACGAAGAGATATTTCAACAGAGAGTTAAGCTGGTTGGAGTTTAACAAACGTGTTCTCGAGGAGGCGATGGACGAATCGACGCCACTATTGGAGCGCGTGAAGTATCTCGCTATCTTTCATAGCAATTTAGATGAGTTCTTTATGATCCGAGTTTCCGGGCTGCAAGAACAGGTCGAGGCAGGACTGACCGATCAAAGCCCCGATGGACTGACCGCCAGAGAGCAGCTCTCCATAATTCGTGAACAGGTGCTGGAGCAGAAGCTAATTGCGGATCGAGCACTTCAGACAGAGATTCTCCCCCGACTGAGTCAGGCAGGCATACATATATATGAATACAAGAACCTCAACAAACGGCAGAAGTTAGAACTCAAAGAGTACTTCCTCTCAACTATCTTTCCGGTACTGACGCCGCTCGCAGTCGATCCCGGCCACCCCTTCCCGCATATTTCCAATTTGAGTCTGAATCTTGCCGTGGTCATCCGTGATCCCGAAGGTGTCGAACGATTCGCCAGAGTGAAAATTCCACAGGTTCTCCCACGCCTGGTGCCTGTCTCCATGACAACAAGTACGAATGAGACCGCCATACAACGCAGCCGCAAGCACGGGTTTGTCTGGATGGAACAGGTAGTCGCAGCGCATCTTGATCAACTGTTTCGAGGGATGAAAGTCCTCAAGAGTTATGCCTTCCATGTCATACGTGATGCCGACCTTGAGATCCGAGAGGACGAAGCGGGAGACCTGCTCCAAACCATCGAGCAGAGCCTGGCGCGGCGGAGATTCGGTGCGGTCACGCAATTAACTGTGACCGCGGAGATGCCGGAACATATCCAAGACCTCCTAGCACAAAACCTTGAGATAGAAAAGGAATATGTCTTTCCTGCGACCGCTGCGCTCGGATCGAGCGATCTTATGTCGTTGGTGGATATCGATCTTCCCAAACTCAAATTCCCCATCTTTCGACCACGGGTACCAAATGCGCTCAAAGCGGGTACCGATTTCTTTACCGCCATTCGCGCTCATGACATCGTCTTGCATCACCCGTATGACAGTTTCACTCCCGTCGTTGAATTTGTACAGGCTGCAACTAAAGACCCCGATGTTCTGGCGATAAAGCAGACCATTTACCGAGTGGGCAAACACTCTCCTATATTAGAGGCACTCGCGGAGGCGGGGGATGAAGGCAAACAGGTCTCTGTTATGCTTGAGCTAAAGGCACGCTTTGACGAAGAAAACAACATCGAATCCGCGCGAGCATTGGAAAAAGCAGGCGTACACGTTGTCTTCGGAGATATTGAGCTCAAAACACACTGCAAAATCCTCTTGATTGTTCGCAGAGAGCCGGACGGCATTCGCCGTTATGTCCATCTGAGCACGGGCAATTACAACGCGCGCACCTCCAGAATGTATACCGATCTCTGCCTATTCACCTGCGATCCCGAAATTGGCGAAGATGCATCGGCTCTCTTCAACGTTCTGACTGGTTATAGCGTGAACAATGGATATCGCAAGTTGTTTGTCTCGCCGGGCGGCATTCGAAAAGGGCTGGCAGATCGAATAGAGCGTGAGATTGAACATGCCAAGAGTGGCGCAGGCGGATACATCTGTTTCAAGATGAACTCTCTGACCGACTTTGATTCTGCCGATCTTCTCTACAAAGCGAGTCAGGCTGGCGTCAAGATCGACCTCATAATCCGAAGCAGCTGCTGCCTGGTTCCGGGCGTTCCCGGCTTAAGCGATAACATCCGGGTTGTCAGCATAGTGGGAAGATTTTTGGAACATCATCGAATCTACTACTTCCAAAATGGCGGCGATGGCAACGAAGAGATATTCCTGGGAAGTGCCGATATCATGCAGCGCAATCTGGACCGCCGAGTCGAAACACTCTTCCCAATTACAGATCGCCACCTGAAACGAACTATGATCAATCATGTCCTCCTCCCACACCTGAAGGATAACGTGAAAGCGCGCGATCTTGGCGCAGATGGCACTTATCATCGCGTACCAGTCAAAGACGACGAGCGACCATTCAGTGTGCAGGATTGGTTCCTCATGAACCACGCAACGGACGAGCGACACTAAGGATTGACCTTTTATTCCTTTCGCTAGGCTCCGTTGCAGCTTTGGAAACCATAGGACTTTATGAAAACTCATGTAAGTAGATGGGACATTCCGGTTAGCCAGCCTACATGTTGGGACTAAGAATTGTGATGAGCTTATCAATAGTTGCTTCGCTGTTACTGCTCTCTGCCAACCTTTACAGTCAAGAGAATCTAACTACCCTACCTGCCACCCAAACGCCAAACGCCGTCTCCTTTTCCGCCGGAACCTATACATTTCCAGAGATCGCTGCAAAGTTGTCCCAGGGCAAGGTCATTGTCACCTGTGCAAAATCGATCCGGAATCACGCGGCAGTAGTCAGCCTGAAAGCGCGTACTCTGCCCAATGCCATGAAGATTCTTGCAAAAGGACTGGATTTGCAGTTCCGCCAGAATGACAATAGTGGAAAGTCCTTCACCATGGAGTGGGACCCGAAGGTGATTGCGCGGGAGAAGCCGTGGTTGGAGCATTTGGCGGGCAACTTTTTCAAATCCAATGACAAATACCTGAAAGGAATCAATATTCCAGCCTCGTTACCCCAAGCAGCGATTGTCGACAAAGTCATCTTACTCTCAACACAACTAAAGCGCCTTGAAGACGCCGACCCAAAACACACACTGTTCGCAACACAAGAAGCCTATAAGGAGCATATGGCGTGGTTGGACCTCACGGTAATTCCTGATTGGCTTGCGCATCAACTTCGGTCAAGAATTACCCAAAAGGACATTCTAAATGCCATCCTATCGGACCAGCCTATTGTGCCAATACCGATTGCCAGTTTGTCGGATAGAAATGCTCTGATAAGGATTGCCAATTTCATGACCTTCTAGTATGAAGCGAATGCTTTTAAATAAAAAACGGCAGGGGGTACATATCCGGTGGGTGTGCGGGCAAAGGTCCGTGATATGTGGGAGAGGAATTCGAATCCAAACTCAACAGCAAT
>CAISOI010000164.1 GCA_903886985.1 uncultured Chthonomonas sp. | reverse complement strand
TCGAGCACATACTGTGGGTGACACTAATTCCAAGGACTACGTCATGGGGATTTGGGCTTCCGGTGGCGCCGGGTCTGGAAGACAGAGTGTTCCGAACCAGAAGGATAGTTATGCTAAGGTGGACACGGACACACTCATCCTTAACAAACCTGCCAGGGATCTCCAGCTCTCGGTTGAATTTTCAGGTACCGATTCTCGCACTGCCAGCTTGAAGGATCTCAATATCTGTGTATTTAACAGCAAATTGAAACCCCGCGAGCCATTACCACCCAACAGGGCCGCCTGGGGCAAACAGTTGATGATGGCTGAGCGCAGTCAACTCTCGTATGAAGGCGGCCGAGTATGGTGCAGTCCAACTTCTGTGTCCATGGTGATGTCCTATTGGGCAAAACAACTTAAGCGCCCGGAATTGGACGAGGATGTCACTAAGGTTGCTAATCAAGTTCATGACCCACTCTATCCAGGAACAGGTAACTGGCCATTTAATGTCGCTTATGCGGGCAGCTTTCCAGGAATCCATGGTGTTATTTCTCGGTTCGAAGATGTTTCGGAGTTAGAAGACTGGATCGAGGCAGGAATACCGGTGGTCATCTCGGTCTCATACAAATTGTTGAAAGGATACGCGACACCTGAAGTCGGAGGACACATCGTTGTGGTGAGTGGTTTTACTGCCAACGGCGATGTAATTGTCAATGACCCATGGGCGAAATTAGAGACCGGCGAGAAAGTGGTTAAGACGTTTCCGCGTAAAAACCTGATTGCTGCCTGGGCCAAGTCTAACAACACGGTTTATCTTATTTATCCGCTGGATAAGAAAATCCCGTCGCGGCACACTTCGCATTGGTAAACGACAAAACATCCCCGGCACTAAGTGCACCGGGGATATTTTCTGTTTCTATTTCAACTATTTCTTTGCTGGAGCACCGGAAGAGTTATCGAACCCAATAGCAGTCTGGTTCCTGATGGAGACCGGCTTCATAGGTGCGTCCGGTCGTTTGGCTCTCTCTTTTATGAGTTTCTCCGCACCGTCATCACCATCTACACGATGTTGATCCCAATTTGCACTAAGGTCCGATTGGAATGGCTGCGCGGCCGGTTTGCCCTGTGCTTTAGCTTTATTTGCCTGGCTCTCTTCTTTACGGCGAACCATGGACTCTTTCTTCAGACGATCTTGCATGTCCCTCATAGCCTGTTTCTTGTCAACCGGTACTGCAGCGGGCAATCCTGCGGGTTTGGTGCTTTCAGATTTCGGTTCTTCTGGAGCTGTCTGCTTTTGAAGGGCGTAAGAAGTTAAGAACAGACATCCTCCGAGGAGAACGAGACTTGCGATCAATATCGGACGTTTCATCTTGTAAATGTACTCCTAAATATGAAAACTTGAGAACAGCCACCGTGAGCGGCTGAATAAGGATAAATATTGCACAAATCGTATACGGTTGGTTAGTTCCTAATTGTTTCCAAGGGGTTCACTAACTGCCAAGCGGATTCAGTTATCTCCGCCCTCATAATATACCAGTCTTGCCGAACTTTTGAAAACAATGACCGTTGCCAGAGCCGTAATCGCAAACAGCACCCATGCCATGGCGCTGGCGTATCCCATCCGGAAATACTGGAACGCATTCTGATATAGGAACAAGGCATAGAACAGAGTTGAGTTTGCTGGTCCGCCGTTGGTCAACAAAAACGTTTGCGTGAAGTACTGAAATGTGGCGATGATCCCCAGTATGGCATTAAAGAAGATCACCGGGCTTATCGCAGGAAGGGTTATGTTCCAGGTTTTTCGCCAGGGACCTGCACCATCCAAGTCTGCGGCTTCATAAAGATGTTGTGGGACGCCCTGAAGTGCTGCGAGGTAGATGACAATTCCGCCACCGACTGCCCATAGATCCAAAATAATAAACGCTGGCTTTGCCCAAATGGGACTTTGGAGCCACGACGTTGTGGGGATATGCAGCATCTTTAGTGTGGCATTCACCAGTCCATACTCGGGATTCAATAACCATAGCCAAAGAATCGCTGAGGCGACAGTTGGTACCACCGAAGGTAGGTAACAAAGCGTTCGAAAGAAGACCATCCCCTTCAACTTCTGGTTCAATAACAGCGCAATTCCCACAGAAAGTGCGAGTGCAATCGGCAGTTCGAGGAACATGAACATGGTGTTCCAGAGCGACGGGAGGAAATAGTCCTTGTCCGTAAAGAGCTCTGTGTAATTCCTCAATCCAACCCAATGGGGTGGGCTTAGAACGCGATAGTCGCAAAAGCTATAGTACAAAGAAGCGCAGATAGGATAAAGAGTTAGTATGAGAAACCCGATCAGCCATGGTGAGATAAACCCATAACCTGCTAGAAGATCACGGCGGGTGGTGACTGAATTCTTAGTAGGTCTGATCATGGATATCTGCCCAGTTCTCGTTGAACACGCGCTTGCGTATCGTTCAGTGCCTGCTTCGGAGATTTCTCAAGATTTAGTACCACATCGCGTGCATTTAGAAGCTCCCCGTTCAACAATCCCGAAACAGGAATTGCAGGGAAATACTCTGCATTCTTACTCTTTGCAAGATCGAGAAACACACTGAATTTCTTTTTGTAAGGCTCGCCTTGTCGCAATTCTGGTGAACCTAAAACACTGAGCTGATTAGGAACATTGTTGTTCAATTTTGCGAGCAGGGTCTGTGCCTCTTCGCTCTGCATCCAGATGAGAATCTCTTTTGCCTCTTTAACGTGCTTACTTGCACGGGGGATAGCAAACATATTACCCCCCAGCCATGTGGTGCCAGTACGTTCTGGATGATTTGCAGGGGGCGGAAGCGCTGCCACGCCATAGTCGAGATTAGAAGAGTATTTCGTGGTCCAGAATGGAATCCATTCCCCACTGACCATCATGGCAACTTTTCCAACGAAAAAAGGGTTGTTCGCGCTCTGCGCCTGACCAAAGCCACTGGAGAAGGCATTCACTTTTTCATAGCCGCCCATCGCTTTGACAGTTTCCAAATACCAGCTCATACCTTCAGTCATTTTTTCAGAATTGACAGTGACATTCTTCTCGGAAGGGTCCGTTAATCTGCCTCCAAATACACACAGAATCGGCATGACGTCGGTTAACGGTTGCAATCCAAGTATTGCAATCTCGTTATTTTCAACTTTGGTTAATTTCTTGGCATACTGCTGCAACTCTTCCATCGTACTTGGAGGACGTTCTGGATCGAGACCGGCCTCCTTGAAAAGCTTCTTATTCCAAAAGAGCGCCGTGCAATCTATCAGATAGGGCATAGCATAAAGCCGCCCTTTAAATCGGCACTGCTTTAGAGATGCAGGGACAAAATCGCTCTCTTTGTAAGTTTCAGTATTGAGTAAATCATCCAAAGGAAGCAATGCATTATTTGCAGCAAGGGGACCAAGCACCAGAGGATCGGTTAGTGTACATAAATCGGGAGGGACGTTCGCAACAATGGCGCGAATCGTCTTGGTGTCGTCGAGCAATCCGCCATGATTCTCAATGAAAATGTTTGGGTGCAGTTCGTGGTATCTGGCAAATACCGCGAGAATGTTCTTCTCCTCCTGACCATTCCACATGGTCCAGACTTGGAGGTGTACATCTTCCGCCCGTGATTGTATCTCTACTTTGCAGCCAGTTGGCAAAGTAGTTCCGAATGCAATAGCAGCGAAAAGAGACAGTTGTCGAACGGTTTTGTTTAATTTCAATGCAGAGATAGAAATCGGCAGACAGACACTTGGTGCCCGCCTGCCGATTTCACAACCTTACTTTATATGATTCGTGATTTAGTCTAATGCGTAGAACGTCAACTTTCTGACTTTTCCACCCTCACCAGAGGATGTCAGCACCAGAATGCCTGAAACTTTGGGATTTTTAGGATCTTTGCCATAAGCTGCGTCGAGCACTTTTCCTTCAATTCCAGCACTGGTCCATACCGGCTTGATTTCTGCACCGCCGCCGAGCGCGCCTTCTGCTACGGCTACGACGTTCTTGCCATCTTTGCCATTCCAAACCATCCAGACATAGATCTTGCTCTCGGCTCGAGGATCAAACATTCCAATTACGCCGGTCTTCTGACCTTCTTCAGGAACTCCAAGGGCTGCAAGCAGTTCAACCGGTGGATGAACGGTAATGTCGGAATAGACTCCCGCTCCTTGATCCGGTGGAACCATCTCTTTACCACCTGAGACTGGTTTGTCTGCGGTTGGGTCGACAGAATAGACTTCCGGTGCGGCACCTTCGAAATAGAAAATGTTTTCAGTACCATCGGCAAACTTAACGTGGCCGGTGATGTTGGAAATGTCTTTTGCAGCTTTCGAAGCAAATTTGTCGCCATCACGATAATAGACCATTCCGGGTACTACGATGCTTGCCGGTTTGCCCTTCGCAAAGGTACCAACTACAAACTTGGAAGCATCTTTCACACCTTCGATAACACCGTCAGCGATGAGTGCATCGTCACCAATTTTGGATACTGTGATTTTATCTCCGGAAAGGGAAACGACTGCAACTGCTCCATTGGTTCCAACCGCGCCAATGCCTATGCGCTTGGTACCTTCCGGCGCTGTTGCAGACCACGCCATCTTGAATGCGGGAGTACCTGTCTTTTTCGCAGGAGCGTTGGATGTTGCACCGGCTACGCCTGCAGCATCGCCGCCTTCTTTGAATCCTTCAAAGGTGTGATTGTGCATTGCGTAATAGACACCACGCATATTGCGCCGTCCGCCGCCCTCTTCTTTAACATGGCAATAGCCACACGCTTTATTCTCTTTTTTAGCATACTCTGGTTTCGCTTGAGCCACGGCGGTCAATAAGGTTAGACCCACACCGATGAGGCTCGTGCGGAAAATTGTTGTCATTAGTTCCTCCACGAACATTTAAGAAAACAGTTGCTCGCCCGAAATAACCACAAACCCTCTAAAAGGGTAGGTTGAAAGACGAGACGACTTTGCAGCAGGCGACGTTTCACAACTTTGGTATTATTCCCAATTCAGTGGTCATTCTCCTTCTGAGTTAGGCACCAATTTGTTGATCAGACCAGAATGTCTTTTATCACGGTCCCGTGCACATCCGTAAGTCGCCTATAGGTGCCGTTATGATAGAAAGTGAGTTTCTTGTGATCCATCCCGAGTAGATGCAGCACGGTTGCGTGGAGGTCATAAATGGATGTAGGGCTATCGGCTTTGTACCCAAGTTCGTCGGTCTGTCCATAAGAGTAACCGCGCTTGATTCCTGCCCCAGCTAGGAAGATCGAAAAGCCTTCTGGATTGTGGTCTCTGCCGGCTTCGCCAATACCTTCGGTGATCGGTAATCTGCCAAATTCTGTGGTAAAGACCACCAGAGTATCCTCGAGCATTCCCCGCTGTTTCAAATCCATGAGCAAGGCAGCGGTCGGCTTATCAAGGATGGTTCCATTCTTGTTGTGATTGGTCACCAGATCCTCGTGGGCATCCCAGTTCACCCGCGGTTCTCCAAAGTGTCCTCCATTATAGAGTTGAACACATCGCACGCCGCGTTCAATTAATCTCCGCGCCAAAAGGCAGTTATATCCGTAAGCGCGTGTGATTGGATTGTTCAGGCCGTATGCTTCTTTGGTCTTTTCGGATTCCCCGGCAATACTGGTCACTTCGGGAGCGCTCAACTGCATCTTCGCTGCAAGCTCATAGGCTTTTATGCGGCTGACCAGAAGATCGTCTTCGGGGTGTTCTTTTAGGTGCGATTCGTTTAGATGAGTCAACAAATCGTAGGTTGCTGTTTGATCTGAGGCAGCGATCTTATCCGGCGGTCGGAGGTCAGCAATTGGTTGGTTTTCCTCACCAAAAATGACGCCCTGATGGGATGCCGGCAGAAAGCCATTGCCCCACAACGCCGATCCACAGGGAGGAAGCCCGCGATTGTCCGGCAATACCACGAACGATGGCAGATTGTTGTTCAGTGACCCCAGACCATAACTAATCCACGAGCCCGCTGATGGAAAGCCTTGCAGGATAAAACCGGTGGAGAGCTGGAACAATGCAGGACCATGCGCATTGCTGCGCGCCACCATAGAGTGGATAAAGGTGAGGTCATCCACACAGCCGTTAATGTTTGGAAGCAGATCACTGAGATATTTTCCTGATTTACCGTGCGGACGGAATTCCCAGGGGCTTTTGAGTACAGTTCCCCGCTTGCCGTTAAACGGCACAATGGTGTTGGAACCGTCTATCTCTTTTCCGTGGTTTTTGACCAATTCTGGTTTATAGTCAAACGAATCCACATGGCTCAGCCCACCCGGGAGCGATATAAAAATGACATGCTTCGCACGACCGCCAAAATGCGATAGTCCTAATGTATGGCTTGGTGTAAGGCTTGGTGTATGGCTGTCGGCCCGCGCTTCGTCCTTCGCCATGGAAGCCAACGCAATTCCAGCAAGCCCGCCGCCAATCTCCCAGAGAAAATCTCTGCGCGTTGGTTGAGAAGGTGTTCGTTTACAGTTTTCGTTTGACATTCAGATTTCCATCCTGACTACGGTGTATAAACAAACTCGTTGGAATTGAGCAGTGCGCGACAATACAGATCGAGTGACCGCTTAGTTATAAACTTGGTCCCAGCTTCGACCTCTTTGGTAGATGGAGACCGACCAAATGCCAGCAGATAGGCTCGCTCCACTTCTTTAGAAACTACGCCATTGGTCTCCTTCTTCAACCGGTTGGCAAATAGTTCTGCCTGCCGAATGACAAAGCCGTTGTTCAATAGCGCAAGTGCCTGAACGGGGGTGTTCGACATACTTCGTTGAGGAGTTGCCACGGAAGGATCGGGACAATCAAAGCTATCCAAAAAGAGCCGATCACCACCCCGAACCACAAACCGATAGACCGACCTTCGCCACACATCGGGACCATCATTTTCCAGAGCGTGATAGATGAAAGAACCGCGACCACTGTTCTTATGAAGAGCGAAACCGGGTCCTCCCGACTTCCAGTTTAGGCTGCCAGACGTGAACAAGATGGAATCCCGCAAGGTTTCGGCGTCCATCCGCTTGAGAGGCATTCGCCAGTAGTATCGGTTACCTGCGTCGATCTTTTGAGCATTGGCGTTTAGCACGGATGACTGTTGATAAGTTCGCGAGGACATGATCTCTTTATGGAGCCATTTCAAGCTCCAGCCATGCTCCATAAAAGCGGAGGCAAGCCAATCCATCAGTTCAGGATGCGTGGGGCGGTCACCATTCTTGCCAAAATCACTGGGAGTATTCACAATTCCGGTGCCAAAGTGATAGCCCCAAACTCGGTTGACAATTACCCGTGCCGTCAATGGATTTCGAGGATCGACGATCCAATCTGCAAGAGCCACGCGCCGCGCTCCCTCGGCAGTTTCCGGCATAGCATTCAAGTCCGCAGACAAATTTCCTACACAGGATAATGCTCCCGGCGTGACCGGTTCCAAGGGGGTTGCAACATTGCCGCGCTTAAGTACCGAGATCTGTTCAGGGGCGTGGGGATTCACGGCATAAAGTCGTTCGGGGGACGGAATAGCGTTCAGTTTCTGCTGCAAATCTGCAATCTTCTGAGTGATCGAAATTCGCGATTGCCTGTCTGAAGGAGACAGGGCAGCATTGATCTCTTCGTCGGGCATCTCCGGCAGATCGAGCTCAATGCGACCGACATGGTTCAGGTTTGTGGAGAGGGTGCGCCAGACCTTGTTGTCGCCGGAATCGTTAGAACACTCAAATCGATAGATCGTCGGAGTACCCTGTTGTTTGCCGGTCAATCGGTCCGATGACCAGACTATCTCTTTTACCAAAACCTCGGCACCAGCATCAAAACTCCAGATGACAGGCTTGTCAGGAGTTGCGGTTTTATCGGCACTCCATGGTTTTGCATGTATGCCTGCGGGCAGCAACTCCAGATGGTCGAGATGTGCCGCGGTTTTATATTCATCCAGAATCACCATGCGCCAATAACGCGCTTTAACTTCGGCAAATTGCTCCCGATTATATATCTGGTTAACGGGGATTCGCAGCGGTTCATCACGTCGGGCTTTGTCGAAACTCTGGAATTTCTCCAACAGCAGCCGAGGCTTTACTTTGACATCGAGCGAGTCCAGCTTTGCATTCAAAGTCGATATTTCTGATCGTAAAGGCGAAGCCTGCTTTTCGTACTGTGCGCGAACTTCCGACGGCGCAACAACTCTCTCCCCAAAGCCCGCTCCGCTAAATGCTGCCGCCATTCGATAATAATCGCGGGTGGGAATGGGGTCAAACTTGTGGTCGTGGCAACGGGCACAGTTCACCGTTAGTCCGAGGAAAGTTGCAGCAGTGGTGGTGACCATATCGTCCAACTCATCCATCCGTGAAGTCTTTCGCATCAGGGGGTCTTTGTTCAAAACCGCGCTCACTTGATCCCACGGACCAGAAACTAGAAAACCGGTTGCCGCCAACTTTAGATTATCTCTCGGAGAAAGGACATCACTTGCGATCTGCTCCCGGACGAACTGGTTGTAGGGCATATCCCGATTGATGGCATCGATCACGTAATCGCG
>CAISOI010000163.1 GCA_903886985.1 uncultured Chthonomonas sp. | reverse complement strand
TAGATATCGGTACCAGTGGAACGAAGACCATTCTCATTGATGAAATGGGGAATGTGCTTGCGCGTGCCATGGCTGAATATCCATTGTACAGTCCGAAGCCGATGTGGTCCGAACAAGACCCTGAGGATTGGTGGAAGGCAACAGTCGCTACCATCAGGCAGGTTCTCGATAAATCGGGAGTTTCTGCCTCAGACGTTAAGGGAATTGGACTGTCTGGTCAAATGCATGGCGCAGTGTTCCTCGATGCTTCAAACAATATTTTGCGCAATGCCATTCTATGGAATGACCAGAGAACTCAAGCACAATGCGACTGGATTACTGAAACAGTCGGCAGAGAGACAGTTGTCAAAGAGACCAGCAATCCGGTACTTACTGGATTTACCGCTCCGAAAATTGTCTGGCTGAGAAATAACGAGCCGGAAACGTTCGCAAAGGTTGCGAAAGTGTTACTTCCCAAAGATTTCATCCGATTGCGATTGACAGGCGAGTTTGCAACGGAGGTATCGGACGCATCCGGAACATCGCTCTTTAACGTAACGGAACGCAGATGGTCAACGGTAATGTTGGATGGATGTGGGATACCCCAAGAATGGATGCCGAAATGTTACGAGTCCATCGAAATCTCTGGTCGCATCAATGAACATACGGCAAATGTAACGGGTTTGACCGTTGGAACTCCTGTTGTTGGCGGTGGTGGAGACCAGGCGGCGGGCGCAGTTGGAAATGGAATAGTAAAAACCGGTGTCGTCTCCTCCACCGTTGGTACCAGCGGCGTGGTATTCGCATTTAGCGATAGTCCGGTGGTAGATCCCGGTCTACGATTGCACACTTTCTGCCACGCTGTTCCAGGAAAATGGCATCTGATGGGTGTTATGCTCTCGGCAGGAGGTTCGTTGCAATGGTATCGAGATACTTTCTGTCAACCCGAAAAAGTTGTGGCGGGCGCTTTAGGGAAAGACCCGTACGAAATACTCTGCCAGGAGGCGGAACTTGCACCCGTAGGATCCGAAGGTCTAGTGTTTTTGCCCTATCTGACCGGTGAACGGACGCCTTATCCAGACCCAAATGCCCGGGGCGTCTTCTTTGGTATTACCCGACGATGTGATCGGACCTATTTCAGCCGATCTATTTTGGAAGGAGTCTCCTACGGACTCCGAGATTCGTTTGAGATTATGAAAGAGATGAAGTTACCGCTTCAAGAAGTCCGAGCTTCTGGTGGAGGGGCACGCAGTAATATTTGGCGTCAGATTCAGGCGGATATCTCGGGGTTACAGCATGTTACCATTAATGTAGACGAGGGGCCTGCACTAGGAGTTGCCCTTCTGGCGGGAGTTGGTGCTGGAATCTATCCGTCGGTAGAGGAGGCGTGCAATTCAGTGATCAAAGTAGCCCAATCAACTGAAGTGAATGCTCAAACCCATGCGGTATACAACAAATATTATCAAGTCTATCAGGGGTTATATGGCTCATTGAAACCGCACTTCTCAGTCGTGGCAAACATATCTGCATAAATCGATCTGTCACACTTATTGATCAGGATTGCGTGTAATTCCGTTGCAAGTCACATACGCTGATCTGCAATCTAATTTTGCCCTATTCTGATCTCGCAATATAGGGATGTATCATTTCGCAAAAACTGTTGGACCAAGGGATAGGTTGACGCGAATGAGAATCCACGCGAACAATAGTTGTATTGCCTTCTGCCACCAATTGATTGGCTTCATCACGGATTTGATGACCAAATGTGAGGCTAGTTCTGCCTAACTTTGCGATCCATACCGAGATGGCAATGTCTTGCTCTGTGGTTATCGGTTGTTTGTAATTGACCGTGTTTTGGACAACATAGTACGGAAAGTCCATGTGTGGGTCTTCGTAGCCAGTAATCCCGAGACTCCCCCAGAAGGCGGTTCGTGCGCGTTCAAAAAGTACGGGATAGACTCCATTGTGCAGGACGCCCAGCAGGTCCAATTGGTCCCAGTAGACCCGCTGTTGATTCACGAAGACATTTCCTATTTCCATTACCGTTCCATCCCTGATTCAAGAGCAGCACGGGTGAAATTGAGTACAGGCCAAACGTCCGTAACTGGTGACCAGTTTGGTCCCTGCCCTCTTAACAGTTTAATGAACGCTTCGTCAGATGTTTCTATCTGTTCGCTGCCAACCATCGGTGTCAACATTCCGTCCTTACTCCAGTTCGCAACCATGTTTTCGATTACAAAGTCCATTTTCTCGCAATGAATATTGATACGCTCGCGCCACATCTGCGCGGACCCAACGAAGCTGTAAACGAACGATACTCCCTCGGTTAGCTGTGCCATGCCGGAAGCAGATATGGGTACAGCTTGACCGCAGAAGTCTAACGTGCACTTAACCCATTCAAATCCCAGTCCAGTCAGCCAGAAGAGTACATCAATCTGGTGTCCGTTAGCATCATAGAAGAATCCACCTGGACAGATTTTGGGATTGTGTCTCCACGTACCGCGGTTTGGTGTTATCCAATCTTCGGCATTGTAAGCAGTTGTGGCAATTATTTTGCCCCACCGACCGGACTGGATCTCCTCGCGCATTTTGCGAATGCCTGGGTCGTATCTACGAGGGTAGGAGAGAGAGACGTGCTTTCCTGCAGCATTGACAGCAGCGATTACAGATTTCAGTTCCGAAGGATCAGGGGTTAGAGGTTTTTCGCAGAGAACGTGCCTTCCAGTCTCCAAGGCTGCAAACAACTGAGATACATGGAATGAGTCGGGGGAGGCTATGCACATAACGTCAAAGTCCTCTTCGAGGAAGTGTTCGAAATCTCTATGTGTCTTAAATGAATCCCCAACAATTGACTTTACCTTTTCAAGACTTAATCCTGAAGGATCAAAGCCGGCGACCACTTCCACTCCTTCAATAGCACTCAATCGCGCGGCATGGACTTCACCCAGTGCTCCACAGCCAGCTATCCCAACTCTAAAATCTTGTACCAAGAGCATTCCTTTTGAATTAGTGACGGAAATTCGTTTGTAACAACCAAGACTTCAACATATTACAATTATGTAACGAAACTCCTGGTACTTCATACAATTCACTTACGCCAAATGGTTCAAATGGGGAGGATTACTGCTTGAAGTGCGGATTTAAGTTTCCATATATCACATTGAGGTATGATAATTAATAGCTTCCCACCTGAATTCAGCGTTACTTAGGTCGTGTCAACCTGTCTGAATCGACATCCAGAAAACGGTCGGTTCGATTGCATGAGGAGAGTAAAATGTTCCCTTCGCTTAATTTGGTCTTTACCGCCCTATCGTTTTTCGGAACTGTTCAATCGCAAACGGATCAGGTTACTGAGACGCTATCTGTTAAGAACAAATCTGCCGCTTCGATCGTGAGTATTTCGCGCAATATTCCTGGTATTGAACGCGTCGAGGTCCTTTTTGACACAAACTCCATACGCATCGTAGGAAATAAGAACGCTGTAGCCAGCTATAAAATGGAAGCAATGTCACACGATACTCCTGCCAAAGTGCACGCCATTGCATGCAGAATGTTCGAGTACCGGGTCGACAAAAGTGGGAATTTCATTCAGCGCAATCTCATTAATCCTCGCACAAAAATTGCTGATGGATTGTCCTCAGTTATTGCAGTCGGAGCATCCGATTCAGTCAATTATTCGAAAGCAAACTTTAAGACGCTTACATTGCCGGACGGCAAGGTGGTTCTCGATTGTTCCTTTCTAATCCGCGATAGTTCGACCGGCATTAACAAAACCTTCGCAGGAACCTATCTCTTCAATTCTGGTGAAAAGAAGAACGTTATTGGCTTTACTGAGAACAGGAAGCCCGGACTTTCCCAACGGGTCACGCACGGCGATGTTGTAACTGACATGGGACCTTACAGAGGTCTGTACGTTGAAATATCTGTTGATTAACCTTTACCGGAAGAGTACTTCGATTTGTCCATTTCCAATATCTCGCCCCATCCTGTTAGCTAATTTGACACTCGCAACTTAGAGGAGAATTGCCATGGTATTAGGTATCAATTTGATTGCGATGTTCTTTGCCCTGAATTCTGTGCAAGTAAAAAATCAGTCTTCAGTGACCGAGACAGTTGCATTACAACATCATTCAGCATCCGAAATTGTTAGGTTGTTCGACAGTAAGGGTGGAAGGGAGCCACTGGATAACTTTAACATCAATTTGAAGACAAATTCCATCGAGGTCATCGGTCCAAGGAGAGCTGTGGAAGCATTCAAGGCGTTTGCAAAAGAGAGAGACAAGCAGCAGAGATTTTTTTGGATATCTGCTGACATATACAGGGTGTCGGTAGACCGATTTGGTACCGTATCGAAAGAGCTCCTTAATGCACCTAAGGTGGGGACATCCGAGGAGATTGAGGCAAGTATGAGCGTCACGGGAGGACCGAACATTATTTCCATGCGATATACCCCGAAAGTACTGGATAGTGGGAATGTGTCGGTTCAAACATCCTTCATCATCAAAGACAAAGCAAGGGACATAGATGAGTCTTATGCAGGAGCACCTGAACTTGTCCCCGGTGGAAACAATTCGGTAATAGGATTGCAGTTAACTGGAAGCCCAGATATTCGGAAGAGGATCAAACGCGGAGAGATTGTTAAGGATTCGGGGCCGTATTCAGCGATCTACGTCGAGATCAAACTTGACAAAGTCCAGTAGTATCCTCCACGATTGTTGTCACGGATATCGACTGTGTCGGTCTAACCTTTCGAAGCCCGACCACCGCGGTTCACAATGGAGTAAAAGATTTTGAAATTAGTCATTACAATCGCTCATGACCGTGACAATCGCCGAATAACGGACGCACTACTGCACAATGGATTTAAGTTTACGAAGATTGGTAGTACAGGTGGTTTTTTGCGAGAAGGGAATGTCACACTGCTCATTGGTGTCGAAGAAAAAGACCTAGAGACATGCCTCACAGTTATTGGCGATAGCTGCAAAACTCGTGAACAGTTTGTCAATGTGCTTCCGCCCGATGCGTCCCCTGTTGGAGCTTTTATGCCCAGTCCAGTAAAAGTGCAGGTGGGTGGAGCGGTAACTTTTGTAATGGATTGTGAACAGTTTGTTAGGTTCTAGCATAGAGTAAAAATTTAATGCGAATGGTTTTAAGGAGAGAAGCTTGGCGGGGATAATATCAGAGTTCAAAGAGTTTGCCGCAAAAGGAAATGTTGTTGACCTTGCAGTTGGTGTAATCATTGGGGGGGCATTTGGTAAGATTGTTGATTCCCTGGTGAAGGACGTGGTCATGCCCCCGATTGGGCTGATTACTGGCAAAGTTGATTTCGCAAGTATGTTTTACAGTCTTAATGGCAGTCACTACGCAACACTTGCCGAGGCTCAAAAGGCAGCGGCTCCTGTGATTGCGTATGGGCAGTTCATCAACAATGTCATAACCTTTGTAGTTGTGGCTTTCGTTGTATTCCTTGTGGTGAAGGCAATTAACAAGACCAAGAGGCAAGTTGCTGAAGAACCTGCGCCCCCACCAGGACCGAGCCGAGAAGAAGAGTTGCTCACTGAAATCAGGGATCTGCTCAAAGCAAAATAGACATTCTTACGACCTTCAAAATGACTGCCCGAACGGATCTCGTTCGGGCAGAACGATTTTTGATTGAATGAAGTTGGATGAGGGACTTTATGATCCCAAACAGAATAATGGTGAAACGAGCGAGAAAGTCCATCCGTATTCGTGGTGAG
>CAISOI010000162.1 GCA_903886985.1 uncultured Chthonomonas sp. | reverse complement strand
GTACTTCGAACAAAAAAGGGTACCTACCGGTGCCCTTTTTTGTTGTATCTCACCATTTGTAGCATCACGATTTTCATGGATTTGAATGAACTACCCGGAGCAGTCCACCCATGGCAGTAATATTTTAGAAAATTTTTTGGCGAATGGTGGACGACTGATACATGATCATGTATAATGCTATGGGATTTTCTATTTGCAGTATCTCGAAAGGATGAAGCAGTTTGGCACAGGTATACGTTAAGGCAGGCGAAGGTATTGACTCGGCTCTTAAGCGATTCAAGAAAGCAGTCATGAATTCTGGAATTACCAAGGAAGCCCGCGCTCACGAACGCTATGAAAAGCCGAGCGATCGACAGCGCCGAGAGTTAAAGGCCAGCATTCGTAAGGCCCAGCGCGCCCGAATCAAGAACGCTGATAGGTTCTAAGTAGTCCTTTCAAATTCAAAAAGTTAGATTGACGCTTAGCGGGAGTGGCTTTATGCACTCCCGCATTGCTGTTTGTGAGGTTTCCCATTGAGCGATATGAAAAGCCCCGTCCTTTGGATTTTGTTTGCTGTCCTTTTCGCGTTTACAGGAGTCATTCACTTCGTGCGCGCACGACGGAAGGGCGATCCGCGCACAGCAGTGAACCAAATCTTCGGCTATATTTGCTTGGTCTGGAGCGCTTCTACATTGACAATGAGATTTGTCTCAAAGGTCGGTGGTGCATGGCTTGCGGCTGCAGCAGTAGCAGGCATGATATACGCCGCATATGTGTCTATGAAGATTGAGGGCAACAAAAGTTAAAGCCATCTCCGCATGAGAGATGGCTTTGTGTGCCGAAGAAGGGAGTCGAACCCCCACGCGGTTTCCCGCAAGTGATTTTGAGTCACCCGTGTCTGCCATTCCACCACTCCGGCTCGGCTCGCATATTATATGTCATCCAGGGTCAATTGTCAATTGTCAATTGACCTTAAGTCGCTATATCCTCAACAATTTGATCTGCATAGTCTTGATAAAGCTCGACAGTTTCAGGGACGCCGCAGAATGCGGTTGTTTCTGGCAAGTTCATTAAGCCATGCATCTGATAGCACAAAAGCTTCCCGACATAAGGTGCAATAATTTGTAGCTGTTGCTTTATCCGTTGGATACTTGCTGGCAAAAGAGGGCTGTGATAGACTTCGCCTTCAAACTCAAATATCTCGACATCTGCCCACAATGCAACCTCAGATTTCTTATGCAACCGGTTCAAACGTGCGTATATTTCATCCAGCTCATCGACGACGGTTTTTCGGACCCCGACTTCATCCTGATAGGCTATGAAATCCACACCTAGGGAGTTGATCTGATGGACAAACCGATCCGTCTCGGCTATTTTCCGAGTGCCATAAGGTGCAATAAGTATCTTGCTATCCTTATCAAGTGCACGTAAGTGATTTGTCAATTTAGGCGTAAAAGCCATGTAACCTTCACTGAAGTGACCTTCAATCTCCGCTTCGTTCGGTATGTACCATCCATAAAAGGATCGATAGTGGTTATATTTTGCAAATAGTTCTTCGGTTAGCCGTTTATGCCAATCAAGATAGTCCGGAGCGTTGCTCGTCTCTTCGGTTTGGTGACCGTAGAATCCAGCACTCACAAATACACTCTGACCATTTCTATCCGCAGCCGTAAGAACTGCACTCAG
>CAISOI010000161.1 GCA_903886985.1 uncultured Chthonomonas sp. | reverse complement strand
CTCGCAGCGGTCAAATTTCTGAACGAGATTGATTAGGAGCATTATCCGGCCGTGTATGCCTTAACGTCTCCAATTTGGAAATCCAACGCGAAGCAAGCGCAATCTGATGCGACCTTGAAGATCTATAACGTACCGAAGCAACATTTACAGGTTGACAACAAGTTCCTGCCGATGGTATCGTTAACCGATAACATTTTACTTATCAAGAGTGGTGGAGGGAACGGCCCTGCGAAACCACAACAACCACCTCGCGCCGGCGGGGCAGGTGCTAATTCCGGGCAGTCTTCCGACTGCAAGATAAGAGACAACGGCGGCATTGGCCGCTCGCAATCGCCTCTTCCTTGCGGGAGAGGTTATATTTTTGCCTTGTCCCGCAGAGTTCGATATTCCGGCGGAAAGGAACATACAAACTACTATGGCTGAACCAAACCTGTTTACTTCTGAAAGCGTTACCGAAGGACATCCCGACAAGCTCGCCGACCAGATCAGTGACGCAATTCTTGATGAGCTTCTCGCAAGAGATCCAAAGTCACGTGTCGCACTTGAAACTCTTCTTACCCGTGGTCTTGCTATTGTCGCTGGTGAATTAACAACCGATGCCTATGTCGAAATTGCAGATGTTGTTCGCAACACAATCAATGAAGTCGGATATACGAGTACCGATGTAGGGTTTGACGGAAACACAACCGGCGTACTTCTGGCGATCCAAAAGCAATCCCCCGATATCGCAATGGGTGTCGATACCGGGGGTGCTGGTGATCAAGGGATGATGTTCGGTTTCGCATGTGATGAAACCGACGAGCTGATGCCGCTTCCAATTACTATTGCTCATAAATTGACCGCAAAGTATTCGGCAGTCCGTAAAGCGCATCCTGAGCTCGGCTTCCGACCGGATGCAAAGTCGCAAGTAACTGTCGTCTATCATGATGGACAACCGAAAGAAATTGACACAATTGTCTTCTCTGCCCAACATGACGGGGATGTCACTCAGCCGGAAGTTGCCGCACGCGTCAAAGAACATGTCGTCCGACCCGTTCTGAACGAATACGCAGCCTTTGACAAGGGCAATATCAAATATCATATCAACCCGACCGGTCAGTTCATCATTGGTGGCCCGCAGGGTGATACCGGCGTCACGGGTCGCAAGATCATTGTCGACACCTACGGCGGTTATGCGCGACATGGTGGCGGGGCATTCTCCGGCAAGGATCCGTCAAAAGTTGACCGCTCTGCCGCATATGCAGCACGGTATCTCGCAAAGAATGTTGTCGCCTCAGGCTTGGCAAAAAAGTGTGAAATTCAAGTTGCATATGCAATCGGGGTTGCGGAACCGGTTAGTGTCCTTGTTGACACTTTTGGTACAGGAACTATCGCGGACGCCGAGATTTCCGCTAGGTTGCGAAAAGCTGTCGATCTTCGTCCCCGCGCTATTATTGAGCGACTTGGTCTACTCGATTCTACCAAAATCAAGTACATTCAGACAGCTCGAAATGGACACTTTGGAAATCAATCATTCCCATGGGAACAGACAGATCTCGCAGAAGCTCTTAAATAGTCCAATACCCTTGCTAATAACGAGCCTTCCTCGAATGACCGACGCAGCTGGGCTATACTGTAAGTGATATGGCGGGGTGGGCTTTGTAGTCCACCCCGTATCTTTTGACAATCTGGTGACAATATGTCTCGATTTCCTGAATATGATCTCAACAGCATTCATACCCAACCCATTGCAGAACGACAAAGCAAAGTCAAGGTTGAAGACTTTGCTGCACCCCCTTCTGCCGGAGCGAGTTTCACACAGTTTTTGAATGGTTTGCCGAACATTCTCGCTGGGCCCGAAATTGCCAGGATTGCTGCCACTGTAGTCGAGGCACGACGGAAAGATCGTGCAGTTGTGGTCTCCTTAGGGGGGCACGTCGTCAAGACCGGGTTGGCACCTGTTATCAATTCCCTCGTAGCCTCTGACTTCATTTCAGGTATCGCAGTAAATGGGGCGCTCGCTATTCACGATTGTGAGATTGCCTTGTTTGGCACTACCTCCGAAGTGGTGGTGACAGGACTTCAGTCTGGTTCATTTGGAATGGCAAAAGAGACTGCAGAGTTCTACAATTCCGCCATTGTCAGGGGGGCGTCTCAGGGGCTAGGTGCAGGGGAATCTCTCTGCAAGGCACTTTGGGACGCTAATGCCCAATATGCAAAATACAGCCTCCTGATGCAATGTTATGAACATAATGTTCCTGTTACCGTTCACATTGCACTTGGAACTGATATTGTACATTGCCACCCTAATGCGGATGGTGCCGCTCTCGGTTCGACAACGTTAAGAGACTTTCGTATCTTGACCCACGTAATGCAAAATCTCGCTTACGGCGGTGTATTGCTAAACCTCGGGAGCGCAGTGGTTCTGCCGGAAGTCCTTCTCAAGGCGATTGCGATATTGCGCAATCAGTACCATAATGATTTTACTGACTTCCTCGGGGTCAATTTTGATTTCATTCAACAATACCGTTCCAACCAGCAAGTAGTAACAAGGGTTCAATCAATTGGCGGTCAGGGAATTGCATTGACGGGTCACCACGAAATCATGATTCCAATGTTGGGACAGGCAATTGTCGAATACGCAAATATACAATCCAAGGCTCACATTGCATGACAAAAGAGCAAACGGCGGACATTCTGAGCCGGTTCCCTGATAAGCGAGTTGTCGTTTTTGGCGACCTCATGTTGGACGAATATCATTGGGGGCGTGCTACTCGAATTTCTCCAGAATCCCCTGTTATGGTTGTCGACATTGATCGAGAAACCAGTGTTCCCGGCGGAGCAGCGAATGTCGTCAACAACCTCGTCGCGCTAGGGGCACAGGTCTTAGTAATTGGAGTCGTCGGTGACGATGTAGCTGGGCGCGTTTTAACCGACGCCCTAAAGGCAGAAGGTGCTGACACTAGCGGAATTGTTATCGATTCCACACGCCCGACCACTCGCAAAACCCGTATCGTAGCCCACAGTCAACAGGTACTCCGAGTCGATCGAGAGCAGTCGGATCCCGTGAGTGATGATATCCAACGTAAACTGTTGGACAGAATGCAATCGGAATTTCGCGGAGCAGATGCGATCGTCATTTCCGATTATAATAAGGGCGTTCTCACAAATACAACTGCCTCCGTGGCGGTTAAGACAGCGCGCGAGGCGGGACTTATGCTAACTGCAAATCCCAAGCCGAAAACTGTGCACTATCTGCATGGAGCTCCCTTCGTACAATTAAACCAAATTGAAACCGAAACGGCAGCGGCATTGTTGGGTATTTCTGTCCCACGAAATGGCGGCGACGCATTCTCGGAAGAAGTCGGTGAAAAGCTTCGGAACATACTGGAGCTAAACAACCTCCTTGTCACCCGTGGAAGTAAAGGGTTACTGCTGTTCTCTAAAGACATTGCACCCCAACACATCCCTCCGCATGTGGTCGAAGTATACGATGTCGCTGGCGCCGGAGACACCGTCATAAGTACTTTAACCCTGGGATTGATAAGCGGAGCAAATGCTTATGAGTCTGCTGTAATGGCAAACAGGGCTGCCGCATGTGTCGTGCGCAAAGTAGGTGTAGCCACTGTTACAACCAACGAGATAATGAATGACTGGATCGTTTAACAAACACAAAGTTCGGGAGTGAACAAATTGCCCCCTCAGACTTCCAACCGTGGTATCGCCGACATGCCTATAGCGTTACTCCTTGCGATGCGTCCAAAACAGTGGACCAAGAACCTGTTCCTTTATGCTGCCGTTCTGTTTACGGATAATGTTCCCACTGCTTTTCACCAGACCCAGAAATGGCATAATCTCAACCTCGCAACAATCGGATTTCTAATCTTTTGTGTAATCTCTGGCAGTATTTACCTAATGAACGACGTTGCTGATCGGGAACAGGACAGGGTCCACCCAACAAAGTGCAAGCGCCCCATTGCTAGCGGACGATTGCCGTGGTCAACAGCCGTAGTGTTCAGCATATTGTTCGGCTGGGGCGGGGTTGCTAGTGGGTACTTGGTCAATTTCAAGTTTGGCAATATCTGTCTCGGATACTATATTTTACAGGTTGCGTACACGTTTGTTCTGAAACACCACGTCATCATCGACATATTCGCAATTGCAGCGGGATTTTGCTTTCGCGCTGTCGCTGGTGCTTTTGTCATCGGTGTTCCTAATTCTGTGTGGCTGCTTATGTGCACCATGCAGTTAGCTCTTTTTCTCGGATTCGGTAAACGGAGGCAGGAACTCGTGGCTCTTGCTGGCAATGCAAAGGATCACCGCAAAAGCTTATCCCAATACAGTGTCCCATTCTTGGATCAACTTATCTCAATAGTCTTGGCAGGACTGATCGTATCATACGCCCTGTATACGTTTACATCACCCACTGCAATAGCGCACAAATATTTGATAATCACTACAGTGAATGTTATGTATGGAATTTTTCGGTATCTTTATCTAATACACATGGAACATAAAGGCGGGAGCCCCGAAGCTGTGCTCTTAGAAGATCGTCCGATGCAAATAAATCTATTACTCTGGGTTGTAGAAGTAATTCTCGCCCTTAAGATTGTGAAAACATGAAAGTCCTCGTAACTGGTGCTAAGGGAATGCTCGGGACCGACGTCTGTTCCGAATTAGTCAGGCGCGGTATTAATCATATCGCAACCGATATCGCCGACTTGGACCTTACAGATTTCTACGCAATAGTCGAGTACATAGAACGGTCCAAACCAACGCACTTGATAAACTGCGCAGCCTACACAGCGGTCGATGCAGCCGAAACCAACGAGGTCCTAGCTTACCGAGGCAATGCTCTTACTTGCCTAGCTCTCGCAATCGCCTGCAATTCAGTCAATGTTCCGTTGCTATCCGTTAGCACCGATTTTGTTTTTGATGGTACTAAAACAACGGCTTATGACGAATTCGACGCTCCTAACCCAATTGGGGTTTACGGTAAATCGAAACTTGAGGGTGAAGAATTTATTCGCCGAAATGCGCCAAAGCATTGGATAGTAAGAACCTCTTGGCTCTTCGGAGTTAACGGCAAGTGTTTTCCTGACACCATCATTAAAGCGGCACAGGCTCGCCCTGAGTTAAAAGTAGTGGCCGATCAACGCGGAAAACCTACCTACACAGTGGATCTCGCCGCCGCAATGGTGGACCTGCTGAGTAATCCCTTTTATGGCACTTATCATGTCTCAAATTCAGGCACAACCGATTGGCATGAATTTGCATCTGAGGCCGTCCGGTTGGCCAAATTGGATACACCGGTTCTTCCGATAACGACGACAGAATATCCGACACCTGCACAAAGACCTGCGAATTCTGCATTGGTATCGAGGATGCGCGAATTGCAGAGAATTCCACCATTGCGATGTTGGAAAGAGGCACTTGCAGAATATGTCCAACAGCGCGCAGAAGCAGCAGAGCGAAATTCGTGACACTAACACAATTCATGAGATTCCTTCCCATTTCGATAGCTCTTATCACCATAGTTGCACCCTGCGTTGGGCAGGGACGCACGCCAGAGTTTGCAAGAACGCTGACAAATAATCTCGGCTTGCAAGGGCGAATTATGTGGGTGGACGCCACGGCTAATATTGATCGGATCACAACCATCGAAGGTGTTCGCGACATCGTTGCCCATTGTAAACGGGCCAATCTGAATGTGATTGTGCTGGATGTTAAACCCGTTAGTGGTCAAGTGATCTACAACAGTAAAATTGCGGAACATCTCACGGAATGGAAGGGCAAAAAATACAGCAACTTTGACGTCTTGGAAGCCTTCGTGACGGAGGCGCACAAAGCGGGCATCGAACTTGCCGCCAGCCTAAATGTCTTTGCTGAGGGACACAAATACTTCAATGTTGGTCTTGCATACAAAAAGCCGGAGTGGCAGTCTACCACCTATTATGTCGAACGCAATCTTGTCGCGCGCGATGGCTCGCGCCTACCCATCAGGGCAGCCAATGAGTCCGAAGACGCTGCCAGAAGTACTTTCTACTCTGCAACCTATGTTCAGGAGCCATCCGCCGTATCCGGCCGGAAGTTAGCAGTTACTCTTGACGAAACGATGCACGTCAACGGAATAATCGACCCTGCCCTACTCGATGGTGAGCCGCTTACTGCGCCAGAAGATGGCGGCATGCTGACACTTGAAAATAGCGCCATGGATTGGGCATCGGGACATCTGAAAGTCGGCGAGGCAACACGCTTCGAGGCATTGAGTCGACGCATCCCGGTTACCACTGCCCCTTCTGAAAAAGTAACCGCCTTTGTGAATCCGCTGAACCCGGATGTTCGGAAGTATGAGATCAGTCTCCTGAAAGAGGTTGCGCAAAACTACAATGTTGATGCAATCGTCTTCGATCGAATGCGGTATGCCAATGTTTTCAATGACTACAGTGACTTGTCTCGGCGCAGCTTTGAACAGTGGCTCGGTAAGCCAGTTCCTAACTGGCCCGAAGATATTCTCAAATTTGAACTTAAACCGGGAGCAGGTTGGAAAAAGGGAGTTCTCTTTAAGCAGTGGCTGGAATTCCGTGCCAGAGTCATTCGTGAATTCGCCAAGGAAGCTACTGAAGCAATTAAGGAGGCGAAACCTTCAGTCCAATTTGGTGCGTATGTCGGCTCGTGGTTTACGGAATACTATGGTGTTGGAGTAAATTGGGGAAGCGATAAATTCCCTGTAAAAACGACATGGGCAAGTCCGCGCTATAATGAAGCAGGATATGTGGAGTTTTTGGACTGGCTCATCACGGGGTGTTACTATCCACTAGCAACCAAAGATCAGGCCAGACAACTAAAGAAGGAAGAGGGAGGAACCGTCGAAGCCTCCGCCGAACTCTCGACAATCGCAGTTGCAAACGCCACCCCCGTATATGCTGGATTATATGCCCTTAACTATGCCGACAAGCCGCTGGAGTTTGCCAAAGCAATTAACGCCGCCGCAAGAAACTCCCAGGGAGTAATGCTCTTTGACCTTTCATATATTTACGATTACGGTTGGTGGTCTATCGTTGAACAAGCATTTCCGGCAACTGCTATCGCCCCACACCGAGTTCCTGACATGGTTTCGCGACTGCGAGCAGTGCAGGACTTCGCTCGCAACGCCCAAGACGCTCGTTCGAGCAATGTTCGTCTGCCTGCTGTTCCTTTCCAACCTGGCGGCGGTTAGTTATGCACAAACCAAACCTCAAGATGACGCCCTACCCGAAACTTTTCGCCTGAGAATCAACAATTCCATCTACGGGCCGGTGGAGGCAAGTTCTGACAAAGGTGCGACCTGGTACCTTATCGCTCGCGTACTAAAACCCGCAGTAGATCGGGCTCCCTGCACTGAGACAACATTGCCAGTTGTACTGCGCGGAGGTGTCACAGGCTTTGCTATATCCATTGGAAGCAATCACCTACTGCGGGTCCTTCCAGAATCACTGGGTTCCAAACCCGATGTCGCTGCTATTACTCTCAATGTTCCTGCGCGCACCTGGCCATTTACAGAGTTACTGCCGACGAATGGAGCCTTGGTGCAGCAACAATCTGCTAACCGGCTGCGGCCCATTCCACTCGACTACGCCCCTTCAAACGAAGACATTCTGGTCATCATCGTCTCTCATCCGGGCGTCACTCAGGAGTCTGCCAGAACGATCGTTTCGGATTGCGCGCAGCAATACGATGCACGTGCCCGTAAGCAATTAGAACTTCAGAAGAAACGACCTTCAAATGGCATCCTGACCGTCAACGTTAATCTTCCGAATGAAGATAAAATTGCCGCATTGACATACTATCTCGATGGATCTTTAGTTGCAATCCAGAATCGGGCACCGTTCGTCATGAGGCAGGACACTCGGAAATGGACAAACGGAGAGCATGTCATTGAAGCCCGCGCTGTAGACAGCTCAAATCATCAGATCACCTCGCGTAAAACCCTTGTCTATGTCGAGAATCCACCCAATACGCCCCAATCTGATATAGAGTCGAGAAATCTGAATTGACGACTTCCAAAAAAACTGCCAGTCAGACTATCGATAAAATTCTCTCGCCAAAGGGTCTGCTTTCGAAACAGTTTCAGTCTTACGAATTCCGTGAAGAGCAGTCGGAGATGAGCCATACGATCCAGAGTGCCATCGAAACTTCAAAACACTGCTTGGTAGAAGCAGGCACCGGTGTTGGAAAGACCCTCGCCTATCTAATACCGGCGGTAATTGCCGCCAAACAGGGTAAAGTCACCGTTATTTCCACTCATACCATCAGCCTACAATCACAATTAATGGAGAAGGATATACCGCTCGTTCAGTCCATCTTTCCAGATATTGAACTTAAAGCGGTGGTAATGAAAGGGCGTAGTAACTACCTCTGTAAACAGGATCTCGACAGTGCAGAGGACGATATTTTCAACACTACCGATCCCGCTTTTTTGAACCTAAAACAGTGGGCGCGTAATACCCAAACAGGAGACGTAGCGGAACTCCCTTTCGGCTTTAGCAATTGGTCTGAAGTTGCAGCGAACCAGGATACATGCCGACAGAAAGACTGCGCCTATTACGAACGCTGTTTCTATTATAACGTCCGTCGTGAAGCCACCGACGCAAACCTAATCATTGTTAATCACGCTCTCTTTTTCAGTGATCTTGCCATCAAGCGTGAGGAACCGGCTGCTGGAATTCTGCCACATTTTGACATAGTTGTTTTGGACGAAGCCCATCACATTGAGGATGTGGCGACTAAAGTCTTTGGGTTAGAGTTTTCGAACCGTGCCCTTCCCTACTTTGTTGAACGCATAAAGCGCACCAAAGGGCTGGATATCAACCTCGACCGTTTGGGTGCCATTGAACAGTTAAATGATCAGCTATTTGGCTATTTCGACTGTGATAGACAAGAGTTCTTTTTCAAAGAACTTCTGAACGAAGATCGACAGCAGCAGACCCAAACTCTCGCGACCCAGCTAAATACTGTTCTGGAAGGTACCCAAAATGAGCTTATGGAACAGGCCAAAGACGCAGAGGGGCCTTCCAAAGATCGCCTGAACGGAATGGCTCGAACCGCTGCGCGTATGCGCGAAGAGCTTCATACGCTTATATTCAGGACAGAGCCAGAATATGTACGTTGGGGACAGCTTGTATCGCCGCAGCCTAACCAGAGTCACAGAAGCCCAGGCAGTCAAAAATCACGCACTGTTTTGCATCACACTCCCTTGGAAGTCGGAAAGATATTAGCAAACGACCTTTGGACCTCTGCTGACAGCATTATCTTGACATCGGCAACGCTCTCAAATTCTGGAGGGTTTTCCTATGTCCGCAGTCGGCTGCATATTCCCAAAGATGCTTTGGAGGTAGTTCTTGGATCACCCTTTGACTACCCGAATCAAGCTCTTCTTTATGTGCCTTCGGAACTGCCGGAACCGCCCAAAATCGCCAAGGCAGAATACACCGACCTCGTTGCGGAAACTATCAAGCGGCTGTTACTGCTTTCACAGGGTAGAGCGTTTCTCTTGTTCACTTCAAGAAGAATGTTGAATGAGGTCTATGAGATTCTCAAAGATCAACTGGAATTTCCAATATTCCGACAAGGCGACCGGCCGCCTGGCAAACTGATTGAGGCGTTCAAGTCGAGCGGTAACGGCTGCCTTTTTGGCACACAAACTTTCTGGGAGGGAGTAGATGTCCAAGGTGACGCCCTGTCGTGTGTAATCATCGACCGTCTGCCCTTTGCTGTGCCGGATTCCCCTATCAATAAAGCGCGTGTGGAAGCGATTACTGACAGAGGCGGAGATTGGTTCAATGAATTCAGCGTGCCTCAAGCGCAAATACGTCTCAAACAGGGATTTGGACGATTGATCCGAACAAAGAATGATCGCGGGATGGTCTGCATTCTCGATTCGCGAATTCTAACTAAGAACTATGGCAAAGAGTTCGTGAAGTACTTACCACCCGCAACCCGCGCCAGCAAGTGGAATCGAGTAGAACAGTTTTGGAATTCAAAAAGCTCAGATATGATTCTATGAAACAAATTGCGCCAGCGGCGTTTAGTATCCCAGCGATTGAATTACCGCGTCCACTGTAGGCGGGATTGATTGCAGTTCACTGTTTGAATATTCCACAGCGGTACCAGGATCCTTGAGACCGTTTCCTGTGAGCGTCACCGTAACAGTGACGGGCTGTTGGAAATAACCTTGTTCCGCAAGCATCTTCAATCCAGCAATTGGAGTTAGGCTTGCAGGTTCAGCAAAAACGCCCTCCAACCGCGCAGCCTGCAAGTACGACTGGATGATCCGCGTGTCAGAAACCTTAGCAATGAGACCACCACTTTCGTCTCGCGCGGAAACCGCAGATTGCCAACTTGCGGGATTGCCGATACGAATGGCAGAAGCTACAGTTTTTGGATTTGCGATAGGCGCCCCGTCAACAATCGGTGCCGCACCTTCCGCCTGAAATCCCAGAATTCTTGGTAGTTTGGTGGATATTCCTGCGGCAAAATACTCTTTGAACCCTTTCCAATAGGCTGTGATGTTGCCCGCATTACCGACTGGGAGAGCATGGATATCCGGAGCTTCTCCTAATTCATCGACAATCTCGAAGGCAGCCGTCTTCTGCCCGTCTATTCTTACAGGATTCACAGAATTGACCAAAGCGATAGGATACTTCATAGTTACCTCCCGAACAATGGTAAGGGCATCATCAAAGTTACCCTGGATCGAAATCACCTGCGCACCATGCACCAACGCCTGTGCGAGTTTTCCCAAAGCAATATTGCCATCAGGAATTAATACCACACATTTCATACCGCCCCTTGCCGCATAAGCAGCGGCAGACGCAGAAGTATTTCCTGTCGAAGCGCACATGACGATTTCATGGCCCTGAAACTTCGCATGAGATACCGCCATAGTCATGCCTCGATCCTTGAAAGATCCTGACGGATTTTGTCCTTCAATCTTTAGATAGAGCGTAACATGTGGGGATATCCATCGCGATAAAGCGGGTGCCTTTAGAAGAGGTGTCTGCCCTTCATCGAGCGATACGAACTCGGCGTAGTCCTCAACCGGGAGAAACCGCCTGTACTTTTGAATGATGCCGTTGTATGCCATGTTATCCATTTTAAACTTGTGATTTGCTATACTAATTTGGCTTTACCGGTGCAATGCCCGCGGCATTCGCGCACCTCGTATCTGCACGGTCCAATAGAACATTGAGACCTTCAAAAGTGTCCCGGCAGTCCCTATTCCATTAAACAGAAAGTCCCTATTTGAAACTCACATATATCTCGATCTACAGCCCTCAGCACAAACTATGGCAAGACTGGCTGCGAATCTATAACGATAGCTTTCCACCTCAAGAACAGATGTCAATCGAATATTTCGAAAAGGTCATCACCGAAGCCGCGAATAGTGATACCAATACAAACCCGGTTATTGCCGTTATCGATGAGGATTCCGGCAATACACTCGGTATCCTGCACTATGATCTCTATGCAGATTCGAAATCCGCTGTTTTATGGTACATCGCCACTGATTCAGCCCTCCGTAACACAGGGGTTGGTGGCCGAATCTATCAAGACCTAACCGCAATCCTCAAAGAGTGCGGTGTGGAAACAATGGTCTTCGAAGTAGAGATACCCGAGATCGGTTCCGGTCCATCCCATATTGCTGCTCGTAGAATCTCGTGGTATCAACGTCAGGGCGCGATCCTATTAGGCGGATATAATTACCTGCAATCCGTCGATACCGGTACAGAGCCTGTTCCCATGTATCTGATGGCGCAATCATTAGTAGACGAGCAAGAACTAACTCCCGAGGCCGCCTTGAACGTGTGTCAGGAGATTTTTGAAGACGCACTCACCTTGACAGGTAAACCTCATTTCATCAACTCTCCCATCTGAAATGGACGCAGGAAGGGCGAAACTTCTCAGAGTTTCGCCTCTACTTCGATTCAGGATTCCACCACTGCTTACCGTCTACTTCCATAAGCCTCTGCGAACTTTCTGGTCCCCAGCTTCCCCCAGCGTATTTCTCGAGTTCAACGGTATCACCTGACCATGTTTCCAAAATTGGAGTTATTAATTTCCACGCGGCTTCGACTTCATCATCACGCGCAAACAAAGAAGCATCACCCAACATGGCGTTAAGCAGTAACCTTTCATAGGCTTCCGGAATTTCCTTACCGAATGCCTCAGCATAGTCAAAGTGCATTCGGACCGGTTTGACATCCATCCCCTGCCCCGGGTCTTTAGCACTCATCAAAATATCGACGCCCTCGTTCGGTTGAACTCGTATTGTTAGTCGATTAGGAGTAACCCGTGCGCATGACATCCTCGCGAAGAGGACATCCGGGACCTCTTTCAGCTGAACGACCACTTCTGTCACCCGAGTAGGCAATCTCTTACCAGCGCGCACATAGAACGGCACGCCTGCCCATCGCCAGTTATCCACATGAAATCGAATGGCAGCAAACGTCTCCGTGCTGGAATCTGCAGGTATTCCGGGCTCAGAAAGATAATCCACATCATCTTTTCGGTCTGATCCCGTCGACAGATATTGGCCTCTAACAGTGTGTTCATGCACCTCTTTTGGACTAAAGGATCGAACCGATCTTAAAGCCTTTACCTTTTCATCTCGAATTGCATCTGCCCCTAATGAGACTGGAGGCTCCATTGCAATCAAAGTAAGAATTTGCAATGCATGGTTCTGGATGATGTCCCGAGTAATTCCCGATTCGTTAAAATAGGCTCCACGCCCCTCCATGCCAAGGGTCTCCGCAACAGTGATCTGGACGTTGTCGACATAAAGGTGATTCCAGAGGAGCTCGAACAATCGATTGGCAAACCGGAGCACGAGAATATTCTGGACAGTCTCTTTACCGAGATAGTGGTCGATTCGGTAAATCTGAGACTCCGCAAAATGATCTCGCAGAATTTGGTTTAACTCAATTGCCGAATCCAGATCATAACCGAATGGCTTTTCGACGATAATTCG
The DNA here is from genome assembly GCA_903886985.1 of uncultured Chthonomonas sp. Classification (GTDB taxonomy): domain Bacteria; phylum Armatimonadota; class Chthonomonadetes; order Chthonomonadales; family CAJBBX01; genus CAISOI01. Next base: position 1,749 of record CAISOI010000161.1, on the reverse strand, counting down.
GGACCAGCCCTCCTGCTCGCTTGCCATACCAGAATTTCCCAGATGTTGGACTATCTCACCAAAATGCTCAGGAGGAGTAGCCAGATAGAATAGGTGGTTACTGCCGACAGGGTTCTCTAACTCGAGTGCTGCCAAACGATCCCTCAACAAACCATAATCTTCGGCAACATCCAATCGGCCCTTCTGATAAAACAGACGTGACGCAAATTCGGTCCAACAGTCGTTGTCCACCCTCATAGAAGGACTAAATTTCAGAATGGATTGTTTGACATCCTCTCGAAATTCGTCATCGTCTTTAGGCTTTCTTGCAAACGCAATAATTGCTATGTTCGCGGGCAGTAGATTTTGACATGCGAGGCTGTAAAGCGCGGGCATAAGTTTCCGGCGCGTCAGGTCACCTGTGGCTCCAAAGAGCACCAATGCACATGGAGGTGCTCCTACTTGTGATGTTTCGCTGCACGGATCGGGCGCTTGCATTTAGTTCTCCAAAAATAATCTGTTTTACCTACCGAAATTCATACGTCACCCAACGTAGGCACGTTGCAAATGTACATCGGATTTGTAAACAGTTTATACCTTGAAAATGGCACTCCTGCTCGGCCCAAAGATAGGCTTGATGAAAAGAGACCGGACGCACAGTTCTGCTTCCGGTCCCATTTTACATCGCTAATTGACCACTTCCCTTAGCCTACGAGAAGTCTGGCAATGGCGCAGCTTTTCGAGAGCTTTAGACTCGATCTGTCTTGCTCGTTCACGTGTGATGCTCAGCTTGCGTCCGGTCTCTTCAAGCGTATGCGCTGTCTCATAACCCAGACCATACCGCAGTGTCAACACATCCTTCTCTCGGGGCGCCAGCGTATCCAGAACCTTCTCAAGTTCTTCCAGAATCAACTTCTTGAAGACACTTTCAATTGGCGAAGATGCCTCATCGGCTTGAACGAAATCTCCGAGTCGAGACTCTCCCTCAACACCAATCGGTGCCTCCAAAGAGACAGGTTGTACCGAGTTCTTGAGTAACTGAGTCAGCTTAGCTTCCGTTGTACCTGCCGCATCTGCAATTTCAGCGCGGCTCGGATTGCGTCCCAGTTTACTAAACAACTCTTCTTTAACACGAGAGACCCTTCCCAAAGTATCCACCACGTGCGCTGGCAATCGAATCGACCTACCTTGATTTGCGACCGCGCGAGAAACCGCCTGTCGTATCCAATGCGTTGCGTAGGTGCTGAAACGATAACCTTTGCGATAGTTGAACTTCTCGATCGCCCGGATTAAGCCTATAACTCCCTCTTGCATCAAGTCTTCCAGAGAGAGGCCACGTCCTTGATAACGCCGTGCAACCGCCGCAACCAATCGAATGTTAGCGTTCATCATGGCTTCACGTGCAGCCTGATCACCACATTCAATCCGCTTTGCAAGCATAACTTCCTGCATGGAGGTCAACAATGGCGAACGACCTCCACTTAACATCCAGATGTCCGGGATATCTCCAATGTGTGAAGATCCGCTTTCCTCAGGGTTTGACTGTTCTGCTGTGTTCTCAACAGTTTCCAGCAGCACTTCAGACTCGACAACATGCAAACCGTGCTCAGACAATGGGCCGTCGAAATATCCTAGGTTCGTCTCTCTTCCAGTAGTAGTTGACGCAAAATCGCTGGCGTGCGTTTTCTTGCCATTAGCCCCAACGGGGCGCGGCGCGCGAACTACATCTGAGTCAAATTGTGTATGCCTCATTGCTTTGTCCATCATCTT
>CAISOI010000160.1 GCA_903886985.1 uncultured Chthonomonas sp. | reverse complement strand
CTGCATAACAAGTCGTGCGTCTTCAAAATATCGATCCTTTGCGTAGGCTTGCAACAGGTTGCAGGCGCGCATTGGCGTGGGCTTTCGCATGGCAAGTTTTGCGTAATGAATCGCTTGTTCGATATTTCGTTCTTTGTTTCTTCCAGCATCAAACCACGTCAGGTAGATATCAGCAGCGTTTGTCGCTGCGATATAGTTGTGTTCGCCCGGCACCTGTAGTTCGATAATACTCAAGAAAACTTTGAGAGCATCTCGCAAGTTTCCAAGTTGACTATATAGATTTCCTACATTGTTCAGAGCAGGAATAAAAGTAGGTTCTGCTTCGTAGCATGCTTTAAACAAGCGGAGCGCTTCTTCCAACTTGCCTGCTTGGCGAGCGATGCGTCCAGCTTCCCACAGTTCACGAGTAGCCTCGGACCGTGGGGACGGATAGTCAACCGTGTAAAGATCCAAGACACGCATTGCCTGTCGCATCTCAGGGGACGGAGGTGCCATATTGGTGGCTACACTAACGTCATTAACCACTGCTTCACCTACTACGCCATCTGCACTTACTCCGGTTCGGTCCACCCAGTTCGTTTCAAGAAGCTTTTTGAACAGGGCTTCCTGTCGCTCACCGTTCCAATTGGAGGAAGGCTGCACTTTACGTCGCACTCGACTGTTCCTTTGTTGGGCCAAAAGTCGTACGAATGGATTGTCGTCTCCACACTCTTTGCGAATAATCTCAGAGAGTGCAGTTCTTGCACGGCAAACTGCTTGTCGATCCCTATCAGACTCGGGAGCAACCTTTTGCCCCGCATTTCTTTGTGCTTCACGAGCCATATCGCGTTTCAAAGCCTCACGATAGTTCGGTGAAATCTTTGCAAGTCCTTTTGTCAGTGCCTGTCGGAAAGCAGCTTTATCGTCTTTCTCTTCAAGAGCAACTTCCGGCAATTTCCAAGAAGTCTCATCCTTGAAGGTATCTCCAAGGTGAAGCGCGCCATCGCCACCGAGACCCAAACTGATCGGAGTGTCGAGCGATACGGTTGGCACTTCACGGCGGCTCAGACGACCCTCATCTGCCATAACAGACTTAATGGCTCTTGCCAAATATGCGGCCGGATCAGGGAAGATTCGAGATAGGGAGTCTTCAAAAGATCGACAGTCACTGGCGTATGATGCTTCATATTTTCTAAGTGCAACCCGAGCAACTTTACGGCATGCTTCATCTAAGCAGACATAGCAGTCATTTGCGCTTACCCGACCAGTGATAACCTGCCCTTCAACATTTTGCCGTGGGGTTATTAAAAGTGAGATCGCCCGCGCGCCAAATCGGTTCAAGATCGTTTCCGCTGCAGTTAATGGGTCGATAACTCTTGAGGACCCAGTTTCAACAGACGGAGAAAACGCTCTGTTAGTCTCGGTAAGATTATTCAATGTTGTATAGGTATTGGCCAAAGTGAGCCTCCTAACCCCATTCATCAGCAGACCATGGAAGTATTAAGACAATATTCGCATCCATGTAAGTATAAACGGTGTAGTTCTGAATGTGTGACATCCTTTGACCTAAAAAAGTTCAAAACAATTTTCGACGGACTCTGTGGGACATCCTCCTTTTGAGCGTGGAGAGCTAGTGTCTGGTAAAATGAGTGTTACAAAGTTCACACACACTGGAGATTTATTCTTGAAGAAGTACAATGTTGCCATCGCTGGAGCGACTGGAGCGGTAGGCGTCGAGTTTATAAAGTTGTTACAAGAGAGAGACTTCCCGCTGGGTTCGCTGAAGCTTTTGGCTTCGCACCGATCTGCGGGAAAGACTATGGATTTCAAGGGTGAGAAGCTCGTAGTCGAAGAATTAACTGAGAGCTCTTTTGAAGGTATAGACATCGCTTTCTTTTCTGCGGGGGGCGGAAGAAGCAAAGAGTACGCAAATGCCGCGGTAAAATCCGGGGCATTGGTGATTGATAATTCGTCCGCGTTTCGAATGGACCCTGGTGTTCCCCTTGTTGTGCCAGAAGTAAATCCAGAAGATATTGAATGGAACAAAGGGATAATCGCAAACCCAAACTGTTCCACCATCATTCTTCTAATGGCGGTCACCCCACTTATTAGGCTCCAGAAAGTCAAACGGATCATCGTATCGACCTATCAGGCTGCAAGTGGCGCGGGGGCAGCTGCAATGCAGGAGCTAATCGACCAGTCGCGACAGGTTTTGGATGGGGAAGAGGCTACTAAGAACTCATTCCCGCACCAGATCGCCTTTAATCTCTTTTCACACAATACGACCATTGCTGATGATGGCTACAACGAAGAGGAGCGCAAGATGATCTTCGAATCGCGCAAGATTCTGCACGACGACGCATTGATGATTTCGGCGACTTGTGTGCGGGTGCCGGTTCTTCGAGCGCATTCTGAGAGTGTGAACATTGAGTTTGACGGGGAAAGACCGACACTCGACGCGATTAGATCCGCATTGGCTGCGTTCCCGAATGTACGCCTGGTGGACGACCGCGTGGCAAACTACTTCCCGATGCCGCTCGATGCAAGTGGAATTGATGAGACTTTAGTGGGGCGCATTCGTTATGACCTGTCGAATCCAAATGCCATAGACCTCTTTGTTTGTGGGGACCAGATATTAAAAGGTGCCGCACTCAATGGGTATCAGATCGCTGAAGAGTGGATTCGTCAGCAATCAGCATTCGTTTAAATCAGGCCGTAATCCCTTGATACGCCGGGTCGGAAAGACCCGGCAGTTCCATTTGACTATCTCCAAAGACACTCAATGGAATATTATAGGCGCGTAGCATTCCACGATAAAGTCCGCAGAGGGCGGTGTTCTTTTCATATCGGATGTGTCTGCCAGTTGCAAAAGCCCCACCGCCTTTACCCGCAAGAATTATCGGCAGATTCTGTGGTGAATGTGCATTTCCGTCCTTTATTCCCGCGCCAAACATTACCATCGAATTGTCTAGGAGAG
>CAISOI010000159.1 GCA_903886985.1 uncultured Chthonomonas sp. | reverse complement strand
CTCATCAATCAGGCGACGAATTTCTGCCAACTCTGCCGATGTGGTTGGCTTGGCCGCAAGAGCTTGCTGAATTAAAACGGTTGAAGAACCACCGAATGCCCGATCTGCGAGGTCCGAGATAAGGCTCCTTTGAGATTTTTGGCGGCTTTGGGCGGCGGTATAGACGTGTGCTTTGCTATCATCCTGTCTTAGAACCAAACCTTTTTCATGCATTATCTGGAGTAGTTTCAAAACAGTTGTGTATCCAGTTCCGCGTTCTTTAGTCGCCTCGTGGATGTCACGAACCGTAGACGGTCCCTTTTCCCAAAGTACAGTCAATATTGCCAGTTCTGCGTCTGTGGGTCTTGAGTTAGCGTTGGATAGTTTCAAATAATGGCACCTTCACGGATGTACGAAGATATTCGTACATCTATGTTATACGATAACCTTCGTAGGTGTCAATACCAATTAATTAGAATCTTCAAAATGGTTAATTCACCACCACGCGAAGACGAGTTTTTAGATTCACATGGAGATTCGAATAAGATAACCCAATAAGGTTATTTATGAAGTTCGGGGATTTGAATTCTCAGGTTCAAGCGATTCTCATAGTCATTCCGCCATCAATTGAAACCGTCTCCCCGGTTATGAAATCGTTGGTCAACAATTCACGGATAAGCGTTGCGACCTGCTCTGAAGTGCCCTCACGATGCAGCGGAATTCGATTTTCAAGGTTATGCCGTTTGGCTTCAGGCGACATCGCCTTATGGAAATCCGTTCGGATTATCCCCGGGGCAACACAGTTCACCCGAATGTTGTCATCGGCAAATTCGTATGCGAGCGCACGGGTGAGCTGTGGCAAAGCGCCCTTCACGACCTGATAAGCGATATTCGTTTTGATTCCTCGAACACCTGCCGCAGAAGAAATTAACATAATGGAGCCTTCGCCGCGGGTCTTCATAATTGGGATCGCCGCACGACACAAATGGAAGATTGCATGCACATGCACGTCGAACGCAGACAACCACTTCTCTTCGGTCAGTTCAAATAGGCCACCGTTCACGGCTCCGCCGGCAGAATGCACCAGAATATCGATGCCTCCAAATTCCTTTACAACTTCGTCTACAACTCTCTTGCAGTCTTCCAGTTGTCCCATATCCCCCAGAATGAGAGATGCTCGCACCCCCATCGCGGATATCTGATTCACTAGATGCAAAGCTTCCGAGTGCGCCTCTCTGCCAATAAGCACTATATGAGATCCCTGTTCTGCGAGGTCGGTGGCAATCGCTGCCCCAATCCCTTTTGTTCCACCGGTAATCAAACTTACTTTGTCTTTAAGTATCATTGCAAACTCCTGCCAAAGAATTTCTTTGTGTTTTAGTCACCTTCACATTAGTGCGTACTAGGACGGGAAAGTGATCAATACGCTCAAAAACTATAATGGCACATTGGTTTGTCTTTAACTCAAACTTCTGCGGTGGCGGCAACAGTGCCGGAAGCACGATTGGTCAGAGTGGGTAATCCAATTAGAGGATTTGCAAACCATGTGACGAAAGAGTTCCCATCCAAACTTTTGTTAGCGAACGGTCACTCCGTCAGAGGATTCCCGCAATGAAGCCTTTATTCCGATTTTTACCCCTATGTCTCAGTCTTCACGTTGTTGGTCTAGGGGCTGTCCCATCACTTGCACAAAGAGAAGTGCAACTTCCCGAAGGGGTCAAGGCAGTCTGGGACGTCTCAAAAGCTTCCCGGGAATTCTCGTCAACGCGAGAGAGGATTTCTATTAATGGACTTTGGCGATGGCAGCCCAGCATCAATGACGGAACCACGCTACCAGACCAGAATTGGGGTTTCTTCAAGGTTCCCGGCTCTTGGCCAGGCAATTCTGACTACATGCAAAAGGATTGTCAGGCTGTGTTTGCCCATCCTGCCTGGAAAGGGACTTCGCTAGCCAGTGTGACATCTGCGTGGTACCAACGACAAATTACTATCCCAGCAAACTGGTCTGGAAGGCGGGTTTGCGTCACGGCGGATTATGTGAATTCACTTGCAACTCTCTATATTGATGGCAAAAATGCAGGTGAAATACGGTTTCCAGCTGGCGAGGCAGATATCACTTCGTTCTGCAAACCCGGGTCATCACATCTGCTAAGTATCCGCGTCACTGCAGCTCCATTAAAAGCGGTATTGCTTTCGTACACCGATACCAACGCGGCACGAATGATAAAAGGGGCTGTCAATCGGCGGGGGCTTTGCGGCGACCTTTGGCTTACAAGCTCACCCCAATCTTCCCAGATTGCGGATGTCAAGATTGACACGTCAGTCCAACGCCACGAGATTACCTTTTCAGCGAATCTTAAGAAACTGGTTGAGGGACGAAACTACAAAATCCACGCTGAAGTCAAAGACAGAAACCAAAGAGTTCTAACCGCAACGAGCCGAAATTTTGCTGTCCGGGACGTTAATGACGGCAAACTTCGATTTTCCCACTCCTGGGATAATCCTAGATTGTGGGACACTCACACCCCAAATAACATCTATACGGCATCATTAACTTTGACGGAGGTCGACGGAAAGGTTGTTGACACGTCCATCGCGCAGCAGTTTGGATTTCGGGAATTCTGGATCAAAGGCAAAGACTTCTGCTTGAACGGAACACCCATCCACCTCTCTGCTCTCCCTCTCGATAATGCTCAGGTGGGCGCCCATTGGGCAAGCTATGCCGCGGCAAAAGAGAGTATGGAAAGACTTCAGTCCTTCGGAATCAATTTTGTTTATACACACAATTATGATTGCGAACCAGGGTCGTATTTGAGCTTCAAAGAGATTCTGCGCGCTGCCGATGATTGCGGAATGCTTGTGGCAATCTCGCAACCCCACTTCTCGAATTACGAATGGCAGGCTCCCGACGCTGATAAATCGAACAGCTATGCCGCTCATGCGGAGTTTTTTGTAAGAGAGTCACAGGATCATCCGTCAGTAATTGCTTATGCAATGAGCCATAACGCTACCAGCTATGACGAAGCCAAAAACCCCAACAAGATGGATGGGCTTCCAGTAAATCGCGATTCTTGGTCCATGGGAAATGTTCTAAAAGCCCAACGTGCAGAGGCAATTGTGAGCCGACTGGACCCAAGTCGCATCGTCTATCATCACTCTTCCGGCAATCTCGGGACGATGTATACTGAAAATTTTTATGTCAATTTTGCACCCATTCAAGAGCTGTCAGACTGGTTTGGACATTGGGCAACCAACGGAGTGAAACCCCTCTTCCTATGCGAGTATGGAGTGCCATTTTCGTGGGACTGGACGATGTATCGCGGATGGTACAAAGGCAAACGAGAATGGGGAAGCGCCCGCGTACCGTGGGAGTTGTGTATCGCCGAGTGGAATGCACAGTTCTACGGAGACCGCGCCTACAAAATTAGCGAACCTGAAAGGCGAGATTTGCGATGGGAAGCGCAGCAATTCAAAACACGCGACGGATGGAACCGATGGGACTATCCTGTTCAGGTTGGGTCCAGCGCATTTGAGGAGACCAGCCCTATCTTCGCGAGTTATATCACAGACAACTGGAGAGCATATCGGACCTGGGGTGTCTCGGCAATCAGTCCCTGGGAATACGAAGCGTATTGGAAACTGAATCCGAAATTGGATTCCTCGCGGAAACTGCTTCCCGTTGACTGGGAACATCTGCAGAAACCGGGATACAGTGCGGATTATATCGACCAACGCTACAACGTCATGAATATGTCTTATGATCGAAGCGACTGGATTCCCTCGGAGGCGGCAAAAGCTGTAATTCGAAACAACCGACCGATCCTCGCCTACATTGCGGGTAAGAGAACTAAATTCACCAGTAAAGATCACATTTTTCATCCGTTAGAGACTATCGAAAAACAACTCGTTATCATCAACAACTCCCGGTTACCAATCCGCTGTAATTACACTTGGTCTTGCGATTCCACTAAAGCAAATGGACAGACCAAAGTTGGTACAGGAGAACAAGTAAAGATACCTTTCAATTTGAAATTGGCAGATAATACCACGCTTGGACGGCATCGCATAACCGCCAAATTTCAATTTGGTACTGGAGAGTCACAGGAGGACTCATTCGATATCGACGTTGTCACAAAGCCGCAATCTGTTTCGGTAACGTCGAAAATTGGACTGTATGATCCCAAAGGCGAGACCAGAAAGTCACTCGATCTTCTCGGAGTACGGTATCAAGAACTGAATGCAGTTTCCAACATGTCTGGCGTCGATATATTGTTAATTGGCAAGGGAGCATTGACGTTAGGTGGTGCCGCTCCTGATATCAGTAGAGTTCGAAATGGACTGAAAGTAGTGGTATTTGAACAGACCTCCGAAGTACTCGAACAGCGGTTAGGATTCCGCGTAACGGAATACGGTCTGCGCCAAGCGTTTCCACGAGTTTCTAATCACCCATTGTTGAAAGACTTGGATGTCAGTACTCTTCGCGATTGGCGTGGTGAAGCGACTCTGTTGCCGTCGGTGATGCCATACACGTTGAAACCCATGTACGGTCCAATGGTAAAGTGGTGCGGAATGGAAGTTCCTCATGTTTGGCGAGCAGGCAATCAAGGAAATGTCGCGTCGGTGTTGATTGAAAAACCCGGTTCAAGCGATTTTCTACCTATCATTGATGGTGGATACAGTCTGCAATATTCGCCGCTCATGCTCCATCGTGAAGGCAATGGCATGATGCTCTTCTGCCAAATGGACATTTCTGGCCGCACTGAAGAGGAGCCTGCCGCTCAACGGCTGTTAACCAATATCCTTAACTACGCAGGCCAGTGGAAGGCGAGCCCCAAAGTCGCTGCGACATTTATTGGATCGGACGCAGCAAAGACGCATTTGCAATCTGCCGGATTTGAGTTTTCTCCAATGACGGAACCGAAGACGAAGGGGGACGTTCTGGTCGTGAGTTCGAGTTCTACCCCGCTTCCTGATGCCCGTTTCTTGCGGAACTGGCGTTCAAAAGGTGGTCAGATTTTGGCTTTAGGCATGAACGCAGAAGAGTTAAAGTTCTTGACAGCGGGAGAAGTGCTCGCGAACAACGGTGAGCACATTGCCAGCTATTTTGAGTCTGGAAATGCCGGAACATGGCTGGAAGGCATTGCTTCGGCCGATGTTCATAATCGAACCGCTTCCACCATTCCATTAATTACAGGTGGTGCGGAATTGATTGGAGATGGGGTTCTCGCACACAAGCAGGGGGCTTTCACCATGTGTCAGTTAACTCCTTGGAAGTTCGATCCCAAGCTGCTCGGTGAAAGACGAACGTTTCGAAAGTCGACGTATCTCTTGTCGCGATTGGCGTCAAACTTAGGTATAACCTCCCGTTCGCCGATAGGGGAGAATTTCGGTCGTCCAACCGATGCTGGCAAAGATCGACGGTGGCTAAACGGACTATATCTTGACATTCCTGAAGAGTGGGACGATCCTTATAGATTCTTCCCGTGGTAGTCAGGAAAAGATTCCGCTACGATAAGCGTGAGAATTGCGCACTTGGCCACCACGGATAAAACTGATCAAGTAGTCTCGTCGTCGCCCGCCGTTGTCTTCTCGGTTCCCTCATCTGCCGCTTTGGCTGGTGATTTGGATTCCGATTTCGCGGGCTTCTTGGCACTAAATGTCTGCTTGGGAGCGGAGTTCTCAGAAGTGGAGTTGCCATCTATTTCCAATGCCGTTTTGGTTCCGCCCGTCATGGTGTCACCGAGCTCTTTGGCCTGCTTCTGAATTTTGCCATGCATTCCTGCCACAACTTTCTCAGCACGCTTTAGTGTCTTCTTAGCCTCCTTGACCATCCCCTTTTGTTTATAGGTCTTGGCAAGGTGTGTCAGAACATCATGAAGCTCTTTCTTTGCGTCAATCTTCTGATATTCAGCTACTGCCAGTTTGTCATATTCCTCAGACTTATCATAATTGGCGGCTTTATGGTAGATGTCGCCGATTTCCTGAAGGCTGCCTGCAACATCTTTGTGCTCTTTGCGGGCTTTGCTAATATCAATGGACTGTTTTTCAATTTTGACGGCAAGCTCGGTCTCACCAGCGTCGCGGTAAGACTTACTCATGCTTCGCATGACCGTCTTCATTGTAGAGGGATCTTTTTTCTCTTCTGCCTGGGTGAACTCTTTGAATAACTTGTGTTCCTTCTCACCGATTTTTTCATCCTTAAACTTGTAACTGGAGAGTTGGGTCGCAAGCTTCTTGCTCTGTGGTTCCTGCCCCGCATAGGCAATTGCAGATAGGTTTTTAATCGCAGTCGCGGTAGCATTTGCGCGACGTTGGGCAACCCACCAATATCCGCCGCTAATCATTACTGCGATCGCGCCCAGTAAAAACGCGACACGCAGAAACATCATGAATGATCTCATCTGTGCGATCTCCCAGAAAGAAACTCACTACAGTCATCAACTTGTAGCGTTCTTCTATATCTCAATTAAAGGCTTTGACGGCATTTTGGTTACTAAGTGACTACAAGTATACTTATTATTGGGCTTACGGCGCATCGCAAAGGGATTGACTTATACACTACTAACCTGTGAATTGTTGCACAGTGGATGTTGCTACACATGAATATGTAAGGGCGCATCTATGGATAGGGCAAGGAGTTCTGGCATGAAGTGACGAATAATGCTGAACTTATGGAAGAAATACTACACGTAAATTCAACCCGTCCTCGTCGAAAGTCGATTGCCAATCGGTTCTCGGTGATAATCACCTATGCGGCACTAATTCTCATTTCGGCGCTTTTCGCTGCTCCCTTCTTGTGGATGATTTCGACTTCGTTAAAGCCGGATACACAGGTGTTCAGCGAAACAATCCAATGGATTCCTAAACCGCCAATATGGTCACACTACCCTGACGCACTGAAGTCCTTTCCATTCTGGCTCTATCTGCGCAATACGCTATTCATCTGCATCATGACAACAGTTGGGACAGTATTCTCCGCGGCGCTGCCTGCTTACGGCTTTTCGAGAATTAAGTGGAAGGGACGAGACATCTTCTTCACCATTCTGCTGACAACCATCATGCTTCCCGGACAGGTGACAATGCTGCCCGTATTCCTGATCTTCCGATGGCTAGGATGGACCGGAACGTTCCTGCCACTCATTATTCCTCCATTTCTCGGAAGTGCATTTTCAATCTTTCTCTTACGTCAATTCTTCATGACCATTCCGCAGGAGCTATCAGATGCGGCACGGATTGACGGCTGTAATGAACTCTCCATTTTAACAAGGATCATCGCACCCATCGCCAAACCGGCTATTGCAACCGTCGCGCTTTTCGCATTTACTGGTGCGTGGATGGACTTTATGGGACCACTTATCTACCTTCACAATGAAGACAGTTATACGCTCGCCATTGGCCTGCAAGCATTTCTGGGGCGCCATGGTTCGGAGTGGAGTCTGTTAATGGCAGCGGCAACAGTAGTTACTTTGCCACCAATCTTGATCTTCTTCTTCGCTCAAAAGACATTTATTCAGGGCATTGCCCTCACTGGAATCAAATAGTTATGGACACAAATACAAATTTACCGGAAACGTCTCCTCTAAGCCAAGTTCTACATTCGGGGTGGCGGTTTACGGAGCTTAATCCCCGAGGGCAATCTGTTTGCAGTGATTTGCCATGGATGCCTGCTAAAGTCCCCGGATATGTGCACCTCGATCTTGTTGAGAACGGCGTAATTCAACATCCCTATGAGGGTATGGCGGAGAGAGCCTGTGCATGGGTAGACGAGACGGATTGGGTCTATGAAACGGACTTTCAGATGCAAGAAGTGGGGGAATATTCATTCCTGAAATTTGAGGGGTTGGATACCATCGCCGAGATATATCTTAACGATGTACTTCTCGGTAAATCGGACAATATGTTTATTTCCCATGAGTTTCGGGTAGGAGCAAGAAACAGCATTGGCCCAGCGACCCTCCGAACGGGCGCAAATACACTTCGAGTCATTTTTCGGTCTGCTCTTCGGGTGGGGCGTGAACGACTGCAAGCCTGGGCGGATGCTGGTCGCGACTCGATGGCTCCCCATTGGGCACGATGGGCACCCAGAAGTTTTGTTCGAAAAGCACAGTATATGTACGGGTGGGATTGGGGTCCGGAACTGGTATCGTGCGGCATGTTTGCGACTGTAGAGATCCGGACCTATCCAACAATCCGAGTACTCTCCCATGAATGT
>CAISOI010000158.1 GCA_903886985.1 uncultured Chthonomonas sp. | reverse complement strand
GTAATGGCTTGTCTATCAGTAGTAGTGGTAGCAATGGAACTACTCTCGTGACATCGACCCCACCGCGACCTCAGGGTCGAATTGAAATAGTCGTCGCCCCAAATCAAGGTTTCCCTAACACTGCAGCAGGCAATTCTAATAATTCGGGTATCAAGATCGCACCAGAGACTCCCAATGTCAATGCCGCCGGAAATGGTAATACAGATCTTCGAGGCGAAGGTAGAAGGCTCCAAGCTCAGGGGCAATACAAGCGTGCCATCGGGCAATATATGAAGGCGTTGGACGGAGCTGGGGATGATGCTGCAACGATCCACCAGAATATTGCCATTTGTTATCAACGATTGGAAGACAACGGCTCGGCAATTGAGCACTACAATGCCGCAATCAAGGCATTTAAGGAGCAGATAGCTGCTGGCAAGAATGTGGAAGCTGCAAATCGCGGAATCCGATCCTGTGAGTCCGGAATTAAGGTGTGTCAATGAACTTGAAAATGCTGTTGAGACAAGGTGTTGCCTGCGGCACCAGTTTACTGCTCGCAATGGTTATCCTTAATGACGTATCGGCACAAGCAGTCAACAAGCTTCTGGTTGTCTCCCAGTATGATAAATCGATACCCACTGCGTCCGTGGTGGATGTGACCCCCTTCATCGGAGTGCCAATCCGCGAGACGGGAAAATTTGAACCTGTGGTTTATCGTCCCGACGATGTGGTGTTCAAAAATGCAGTCACGGCAGGACGTCTTGCGGCTGCTGATCTAACAGATTTACCGGATAGAGAGTGTACGCATCGAATTGCCAAAGCGGTTGGTGCTATCTATGTACTACACGTCACAACCGAAAACGCAAAAGATGGGATTCGAGGCAAAGTCGATGTGGAATATCTGATCGGTCAAAATTCCTGGAATACAGTAATGACCGACAAGATCGACACTGCTCCAGCATCTGGATCACGTAAGGTTTCCCTGTTGGAGTCGATACATTTGGCTGTCGACGCAATTGCAAAGCGAGTGGCGACAGTGAGCGTCGTAACGGCGACTGCTACTCCGGACAATACTGCTCCTGGTGCTCCAACTAATCCTGCAACCCCAGTTAATCCGGGCAATGTCGTTACTCCGCCCGTACCCAATAACGCGGCAAACGTTCAGCCTGCAAAAACTACTCCCTCAACTACTGTCGCGCCTACGCCAAAACCAGTTGCGGTGATGTCAACCTATGATCTATTGATTGATCGGGCTCGGAGAACCGGAGACACCGCCAACCTGATTGTTTCTCTTCGAAGAGCAGTAACCGAGCGTCCCAGAGATGTTTCTCTTCGCAAGGACCTTGCAACGGCATATCGTGACAGAGGATGGTCGGATATGTCCCGAATGGAGGCTCAACGGGCATTGACATTGTCCCCGAAGGACTCTAGCCTGTACAGAATGATTGGCGACGGATACGCTGCTGCCAGTGATTTTGACGAGGCAGTAAAATGTTATTTGCAGGCAGTGCAAATTGAGCCCAAAGATCCTCTGAACCACATTGCGTTGGGCGATGTCTTTGCCAAAGGTGGTCGCGCTGAGGATGCAGTGAAGGAATATACAACTGCCGCCAGTTCGGAGCCGAAACTCCCGCTAGCTTATCGAAAGCTTGCTGCAGTGGAATTGCAACGCGGCAACTTCAAAGCCTGTTCTGAAGCGATGAAATCTGCCATTACGTTGACTGCTCCCGACCAACGCCCAGCCATGGAAGAGGACTATGCCTCCGTTCTGGGAGTGTTTGAGACGAATTTGATGGACGTATTAAATAAAGTCATCAATGTCAGGGCTGCTTTTACAACTGGGAATTCAACTCGTGAAGTAACCTTTAAGGAGTTGACCGGGCTGCGCAAGAGATCAGATGAGCTTGCCGTTTCCCTTGATGAATTGCCAAACCCAACCGTTGGTATGGGAAGAATCAAAGCACTGTACAGCCAAGGAGCTGCATTGCTCACTCAAAGCACAGAGAAGCTCCTAGATGGTGTTGAGGTGGCTAGCACTTCAGGTGACGAAGAGGCGCTTTTGATGAGGCGAGAGGCCAGCAAACAGCTTGCTGAAGCTTCTAAACGATTGAAAACTCTGTTAGCTGCAAAACCGAAGCAGTAGCACACAATAAGGGAGGCACCTCGCGGTGCCTCCCTTTTTTAAGTCCTCTTATTTGCTACCGGGTGGTGTTGGGGATCCTGCCATCCCACCACCGCCGCCACTAACATCAGGTGCTCCGACAAGGTCTTTGCCAAACTGCATGCTGTCTGTTGGAGAGCTCGACGTTGCATCAAATTTCCAGATGCCGCCATCCTTGATCATGTGGGCAGTCCCCTTCATTTTCAAGGTTTGTCCATTGAAAGACAATGTTGACGTCGTTGGAACATCCGCCTTATCTCCGGTAAAAACTGGCTCGCCGACAGTGATGTCCGTGATCCCTCCGAGAGCTTGTTTAGCCATCTGGCCAGCAGGAGTATCTAAACCTTTGT
>CAISOI010000157.1 GCA_903886985.1 uncultured Chthonomonas sp. | reverse complement strand
GAGTAGGCTCGGCCACCCACAAACAGCAGATTTCCGGTAAATTGATTCCCTGTTTCGGTATTAATTAAAAGTCGGGAAGTGCCGCGAGTATTAACATTGATTGAACTCTGAGAGAATCCACTCCATTGGACCATAGGAGCAAAATAGGGATCAATTTGCGCTTGTGCTCCCCGACACATTCCCAGGAGTACAACTGCAGATGCCACGACTGTCCGTAATAGACCAACTGTATTGTGTTTCATTCTGATTCTGACGTCCTTTACTGATTGCGTTCTTTATGCTCTTTCATTGAGCAGTATAAAGTAACGGAAAGTCCTAATAAACATGTACCGAACTGACATTGAGCACCATAGCTACAGCGAGTTCGTACATTGATAACATTCTAAAGTTGTTTCGTAACCATGACGACTACGTAATGGTAGTTTTTGCGTGACAGACCATTTATTTTTGTTGTCACGCTCAAATTTGGACATTTTACACGGCACACCAACCAGAGTGGTGAGGATTGTTCCAAACCATTCTGGTAAAATCCAGTGCTTGTAAGTTGCTTTGGTAACGTATTCAAATAACTGGGTAGTGGAATAGGAAGTTCAAAAATGGATGATGAAAGGTCACTTGATTCGCGCAAAGCTGTATTTACGACAAGTCGTTTAGTCGCACGCAACTGGACCACCACTCCGGAAGATGTGGCATCTGCATTCGCGATCTATTCCAATCCAGAAGTCTCTAAATTCATCCGTGATGCGCCTGAGGAGAGCCTGGAAACGCAGAAAGCAACTCTTGAGCGCATTCTAAAGCTCGTTTCAGAGCGAGATCCGCGGTTTGGATGGTGGGCACTCGAGGAGAAATCGTCGGGAAGGATAGTGGGAATTTCAGTCCTAAAGCCCTTACCCGACCATGATGAGGTGGAAGTGGGATGGCACCTCGGCAGGGAATTCTGGGGAATGGGATATGCCGCAGAGGGAGCAAAAGGCGCGATCCGACACTTTTTTGGAAAATTCGATCTACCTAGAATCGTCGCTGTCGTGAATCCAGAGAATTCACGCTCATCAAAAGTCGCGGTCCAGCTCGGGATGGAACTTGAGGGAATGGTACATGTCTACAATATCGAAGCCGAGTTTTATACCCTCACCCGTGAGCGCGCCAAAGAGTTAGGATACGTCCTTTGAGCGTGGCTCAATGACTCTGCTCGTTTGACTACGAGCGGCGACCATGCTATACTCAGGCTTGAGAACCTTTAGCATTGCTAAGTATTATTGGAGCAAAATAGATTGTCCGTCTACATAGAAGATAAGCTGGAAGAGATACTCCCAAAAGTCGCAAAGCCTGCCCGCTACACGGGTGGGGAATTGAACTGCATCTACAAGGATCACACCAAGGTAGATGTCAAGTGGGCGGTCGCCTTTCCGGATGCTTATGAGATTGGCATGTCTAATCTTGCTCTCTCCATTATTTATCATGTAATAAACCTGCGTGATGATTGTGTTGCTGAACGTACTTATGCACCCTGGCCAGATATGGAAGGGGCGATGCGCGAGGTGGAAATTCCGCTCTATACACTGGAAACCAAAACTCCAGTAATGGAATATGATTTTATTGCGTTTTCGCTCTCTTACGAAATGAGTGCGAGCAATATGCTCAATATGATCGATCTTTCTGGAATGCCGGTGAGATCGTTGGATAGAGACGAGCGCCATCCATTAGTGGTTGCAGGCGGCCACGCGACATTTAATGCTGAACCTGTTGCGCCATTTGTCGATATATTTGTTATCG
>CAISOI010000156.1 GCA_903886985.1 uncultured Chthonomonas sp. | reverse complement strand
TTCGTGAGTGAAGTGCCGATCAAGTTCATTCCCACCAAAGATCCATTTTGGGTTCCGTAACGATCAAATAGATGAACTTACGATTTACGCGGCGGTGCCCGAAACTCTCAGGTCCATCGGCTTGTCGTCACCTGCCTGAGCTTCTTCGGCTCTTTGTTTAGCTCGGATCAGCGTCTCTTCCGGAGTTTTGAACAGCACACCGATACTAAAGACAACCACCGACCCAATCATAGCAAACCAAGTAAACGAAACTAGTCCCATCCAGTCGGGTTTCGTCAGTGCAGTGTGGCCAGTTGTTGTCCAGAAGAAGTTGACAATATTAAACGCCAATCCCCCAAGTAAGGCTGTTGTAATGAGCCCTGCCGTGATGGCGATTAGATTTCCCTTGTCAGAACCACGATTCCGCGTAAACATTCCAATTAGGAAAACGCCCAACATCGGCCCCAGGATATATCCGGCGATTCCCAACACTACCGGAATAATTCTTGCAGAAGGATCGGTTACCTTCGCATAGGCAAACCCGCCTGCAACCATCACCATCAACGTTGCGAAGATCACCGTTGACCACTTGGCAGCACGGACGTAATGTTCGTCGTCGCGACCAGGTTTCATCCTGATATACCAATCGTTGACTGCACTGGTAGCAAGCGCATTTAACGCGGCGGAAAACGATCCCATCGCGGTTGCAAATATTCCTGCCAAAACCATTCCACGAATGCCTGCGGGCATCACGTTAAGGATGTACGAGCCAAAGACATCGGCATTGGCGGCGGGTTTGAAAGTGGGATCTTTCTGATAATAGATGTAGAGCAGAACGCCGATAAAAGTAAATGTCGCCGCAATTGGCAGGTCCATAAAGGCTGCTGTGAGCAGACTGCGCCGCGCTTTCTTGTATGTCTCTGCGGTAAGCATTCGTTGGACCATGTCCTGATCGGTACCAAAAGCAGCCATGTTGGCAAGTGTCGTGCCGATAAGCGCTGAAAAAACAGTGTATTCGCTGCCAAGGATGAGTTTGACATAGTCCCACCATCCCATTTCTGTCAGCTTGTGAACAGTCATCCATTCTGAGACTGTCGCGGATTCAAATCCAAAAACGAAATAGCCATTAAGGTGCATCATTTTGGGAGCGTATTGAGCAATGGAGCCCAATCCGCCTATATGGTAAATGAGAGTCCCTGCTGCGATCAATGCTCCGCCAAACATCAGGCAAGCCTGCACCACGTCCGTCCAGATAACCGCCTTGATTCCGCCTAGGGCTGTATAGATGCAGGTGATAATCGTCAGGCCAATTATTGCAACAAGATATGGCCAGACAGAAGTAACCGCTTGCTGACTGAATTTCACAGAACCGCCCGTGAACAGTCGCCATGCGAGCACCATCACCAGTGAAGGAACAAAGAGCCGTGTGCCGGAAGCGAGTGTTCTCATAATCAGGAAAAGAGCAGAGACGAAACTCTTAGTTCGAGGACCGAAACGAATTCCAAGATAGTCGTAAACGGTGTAGACCTTGTACAGATAGTAGGGTTTTAGGAAAGCATTTCCGACGATGAACCGTCCAATGATGAGACCAACAACAAGCTGAACATAGACGATACTACGCTTGTCATAGCCTTCGCCGGGAGCGCCGAGAAATGTTGCTGCGCTGGTTTCGGCAGCGATGATGGATGCCATGACAGCCCACCAGGGCACCTGCCTGCCACCTAATGCAAAATCGGCAAGACTCTTTTCGCGTCTGCCCATATAGAGACCAATGGCAGTGATGACTACAAAGTAGAAAAGGATGATAAAGCCGTCAACGGCGAGACCCATGCTAAAAGGCTCCTTGAAGACCTGAATATGAGGGGGACTAACAATGGGTTCATTGTACCGCAGGATCGGTAAGCTGTTTCCTCGATAAAATTAACACCAACATCACCGATTGTTAATCCCGAGATAACTTGATCAGTGTACGATGGCTCATTAAGTGAAGCACAAAAGGTCTGATCTTGTGCTAAGGGGCACGTTCGGAAGAAAATATATGAAAACCAGTAAACATTGTCATACAACTAAAAATGTGATCGTTATAGATGAAGAACCTGTAATCGTTTCTCGAATAGCGTCGCACCTACAAGAGCTGCCTATGAAAGTCGAAAGTCATGTTGTGGCCCGAAAGAAAC
>CAISOI010000155.1 GCA_903886985.1 uncultured Chthonomonas sp. | reverse complement strand
GATCAAATGCAAGCGAAATTTCGTTATCATGGGATTCAATTACGAACGTGGCGTAGGTGAGATGTTGGAAGATATGGGACATCGCACCGAGAGCATTATGTGGCATGTCTATGAACAGTGGTCTCCCAAACCGATCAACACCTGGAGCAAGTTCACTATGCGCGAAAAAGATGCTAGCGGCGAGTCCGGTTGCGGCAGTGTCCATTTTGCTCCGAACAGTACTAAAGACTATGAGTGGGGCGCAAAGACATTTGTTTGGAGTTATTGCGACGATTGGCTTGACTATCCCAATATGACTGGCAAGAAGCGACTCGTGACCGGTTCGGATTGGGGCAACGGCGATATTCGTGGACACCACCGATGGTGGCTGAATCATCTACCCAAGGCGGAAGGGCGCGCACCGGACGGCAAGCTGGCGAACTGGTGGAAATACACGGTGGATTTCAACCACTACCCGGAAAGTGACGGTAAGAAAGTTGTAATCCGAAAATAATTTCAGCGTGTCGCTAAGTTAAACATATATTCCCTGAGACGGAGATTTCCCATGGTTCAATGTCGAAAAGTAATGGTTTTCTGCTTATTGGCACTCTTGGGGTGCAGACACAAATCTCATAACATCGTGGGTACTTGGGACATCAAAGGTGGCCCAGGACCGGTAACTTTCTCCTTCACAAGTGATGGCAACTTTAAGACGGAAGCCACCATTCCCGTAAAGAAATAACTTGGACATTAATCCCAACAATCTATCGCTCTATCACGTCGTTCGACCTTCCAGTCTGCCCAATGGTCCCTTCCCTATCTTGCTTTTGCTCCATGGAGTAGGCAGCAACGAGAGAGACCTTTTTGCGTTGGCTCCGTTTATCGATCCGCGTTATACCGTCATCTGTGCCCGAGGTCCCATTGACATTGGACAGGACGCTTATGGGTGGTATCGGGTGAATTGGACGAACAGTGGTCCAATGCACGAACCAGGTGCGCCTGAGAAGAGTCGCGTAATTCTAGAGAGATTCGTGGAGGAGATTGCTGTAACGTATCAAGGGGATCGGAATCACTTTATCGTGGGAGGTTTCAGTCAGGGTGGTGCGATGACCTATAGCCTCCTACTCACGGTGCCAGAAACGCTATCTGGCGCACTCATCATGAGTGGTAGAACTATCGCAGAAATGGAACCGAAAATTGCTCCAACAGAGCAGTTTCACGACATCCCAGTATTGGTGACTCATGGCACACGCGACAACGTGCTGCCCATCGACCACGGCCATCAAATCCGTACCTTGCTAACAAAACTTCCTATTGTGCTGACTTACAAAGAGTTCAAAATGGCGCATGAAATCAACGAAGAGAGCCTCAATCTGATCACGCAATGGCTGACGCATCAATTGGACGACCTGCAATTGAGTTGAGGCAGGAAACCCAGTCCATCGTGCCGAAAATCACACTAAGCAGTGCGTATTTCTGCCCTGTAAACAATTTTGACTTTGCTGGATTTCAACGAGCGGCGAAGCTCGACACTAATATCAATAACAAAGAGGAATACCCGATGACTGATCATCGTAAGTTACGTGTAGGAATGGTTGGAGGCGGCGGCCCCGCCAATTTCTTTGGAGCACCACATCGCACCGCTATCTTGATGGATAATTCTGCAGAACTGACCGCAGGTGCATTACGTTCTACTCCGCAAAGTTCTATAGAGGAAGCGAAGCGCCTTTTCTTCACCAGAGGATATGGCGATTATGCAACAATGTTCAAGGAAGAAGCAGCCCTTCCAGCCTCGGAACGAATTGACTACGTAACGATTGTCACGCCCAATGACTCGCACCACGCTATTGCCAAATGTGCTTTAGAACATGGCATCCCCGTGCTTTGTGAGAAACCGCTAACCATTACTCTGGCAGAATCTCAAGAGTTAGTTGCGCTCTCGAAAGCCAATAATCTCCCGTTCATTGTTGCCTATACCTATACCGGTCTTCCCATGGTTATGCTGGCAAAAGAGTTTGTACAGCAGGGTGAGATTGGCGAAGTTCGCAAGGTTGAAGCTTGGTATCCTCAAGGATGGCTTGCGGATCGCACTGAAGATGCGGATGTCCAACAGGCTAAATGGCGAGTAGATCCATCGAAATCTGGTGCTTCGGGATGCGGTGGAGATATTGGGACCCATGCCTATGAGTTCGTTCGATTTGTTGCGGGACTGACGGCAACGGAAGTTTCGGGCAGACTGAACGTATTCGTAAAGGGTCGCGCATTGGATGACGATTTTACAGTTCTTGCAAGATTGAACAATGGTGGAATCGCAACAGTTACCGCTTCTCAGATTACCATTGGTGCCTTAAATGACAACGGATTCCGTGTCAGCGGAACAAAAGGCACCCTTGAATGGAGTATAACGGACCACCTGAGCCTCAAACTCTATAAGGGCGGTGCGCCCGTCAAGGTTTACAGACTCGGTGCAGGTGAAGCAGAATTGCCGGCGAGCCTCGGAACTTATCAAAGACTGCCGGG
>CAISOI010000154.1 GCA_903886985.1 uncultured Chthonomonas sp. | reverse complement strand
GGCTGCCCGGTGAAAGTGATGATCGGACGGGCATATTTGGTGTTCAGAGTGACATACAGAGCCTTTGCCAATGGAGACGAACTTAAGGAAGTCATACCAGATAAAGTGAAAATCGGGTTGTACCATTTTGATGGCATGGAATGTAGGCAGTTAAAAAAAATACTGGCACAAAATGGGTATGTCAGCGTTGTCATATCATGTACAGATAGCTTTGAAACTGTGGGGATGCATCAAAATCTGGGATTTTTGTTGTGCAACATTAATTCAGAACAAGACATTATAGACTTGTTGAAAGATGTTAGGTCTGAAGTCATGCCAACTATGATATTTGTAGCACCGCCCTTGTTCATCGGAACAGGTACTTTGTATAAATATCACCAATATTTTGGCGATCAATACGGATCTTTTATTACTAGGAAGTACGACGAGCGGGAGCTAATCAAATCCATAGAAAGGCTTTTACCAAGACTGCACAACTCCGAATCGTAATTGAACTTGCCAGCTGTAATCAAACCCGCCATTCTCCGACGACACCAATGCTACGTTCACGCCCGGACTAAGCGCACGCAGAAGTCATACCAGCAAGTTCTACCATACCGATGCTCTCGGCAGCACGAGGCATAACCAACTCCGAGCAAACCGTCACCGGAAACATAAACTACGATGCCTATGGCAACACGGTGGGAACCACCGGCAGTTCTGCAAGTATGCCGCGTATTGCATTGTTCTCGTCAAAGCCACGCAGCCATAACCGGTAAATTACCGGTCATTTTTTTGCCTTTTTCGGCTTTTTCCCAGCAGCCGGCAACAGCTTTTTCAGATAGTGCCCAGTATGGCTCGCCGCACACTCCGCTACTTTCTCCGGCGTTCCGGTGCAGACAACCATTCCGCCGCCATTGCCACCCTCCGGTCCCATATCAATCAGATAATCGGCCGTCTTTATGACATCAAGATTGTGCTCAATCACCAATACCGTATTGCCAGTGTCCACCAATCTTCCCAGCACTCCCAACAGCTTGTCGACATCTGCAAAGTGCAATCCTGTCGTCGGCTCATCGAGGATGTACATGGTTCTGCCGGTGCTGCGCTTGCTGAGTTCCGCGGCAAGCTTGATGCGTTGCGCCTCTCCACCAGAGAGTGTCGTCGCAGATTGCCCCATTCGAATATAATCCAGCCCGACATCCCGCAGTGTCACCAATTTCCGACTGATCCGAGGAATAGAGCTAAAGAATTCGCACGCCTCGTTCACAGTCATATCCAAAACTTCCGAGATACTCTTTCCTTTGAATTTCACTTCGAGTGTCTCTCGGTTATAGCGCTTCCCTTTGCAGACTTCGCATGGCACATAGACATCCGGCAGAAACTGCATTTCAATCTTGATGATGCCGTCACCCTTGCACGCTTCGCATCTCCCACCCTTAACATTGAAGGAGAATCGCCCGGGCTCATATCCCCGCACTCGGGAGTCCTGTGTTTGTGCAAATAGGTCACGAATGAGATCAAATGTGCCGGTATAGGTGGCAGGATTCGACCGTGGTGTCCGACCGATGGGCGACTGGTCGATATCGATCACTTTGTCGATATGTTCGAATCCTGTGATGTCGTCGTGCGCTCCCCATAGCCCAATCGAGCCGTGAAGATAATTCATCAATCGTGGGTAGAGTGTGTCTTGGATGAGCGTCGATTTTCCGCTGCCACTCACCCCCGTCACAGCAACAAAACAGCCCAATGGAATATTCACATCGACATTGCGCAGATTGTGAGCGCGCGCATTCTTAATCTGTATCCATCTGCCCGGTTCCCCATTCTTCGAATTCGGCGAGTTTGGGAGTGTTCGGCGCACTTCCGGCACCGCAATCTGCTTTGCGCCGGAGAGATATTGCCCTGTTATGGATTCTGGGATCAATTTAATTTCGGCGAGTGTACCTTCAGCAACCACCCACCCACCATGCTCGCCGGCTCCCGGACCAATATCAATAATATGGTCTGCCGCCTCCATGGTCTCTTCGTCGTGCTCCACCACAATAATGGTATTTCCGAGATCACGCAGGCGAATCAAGGTTTGAATTAGCTTGCCATTATCCCGCTGATGCAGCCCAATCGAGGGCTCATCCAAAATATAGAGAACTCCCATCAAGCCAGAACCGATCTGCGTCGCAAGTCGAATGCGTTGCGCTTCGCCGCCTGCGAGTGTCGCGGCAGCACGATCCATTGTCAAATAATCCAGTCCCACATTCGTCAGGAATCCCAATCGCGTGCGAATCTCTTTGACAATCTGCCGCGCAATGGTCTCCTCGCGATCACTCAACCGAAGGTTCATGAACCATTCATATGAATCGCCGAGGGAGAGGGCGCAAAGGTCTGCAATGTCGGTCCCGCCCACTGTGACTGCCAGCGATTCCGGCTTCAGTCGCTTGCCTTTGCAGCTTGGGCATGCCCGAGTCGATTGATATTGCGAGAGATCATCTTTGATGTAATCGCTCGATGTGGACGATAGTCGTCGCTCAAGGTGATTGATAACTCCCGCAAAATCCGTATCGAATTTGCGAGTTTTGCCATATTTATTCCGGTACTCAGCGACAACATTCCCCGGAATTCCGTGCATCAATCCATCCCACTGATCTTCCGTCAACTTATTAAGTGGGGTGTCATTGGTGAATCCCAGAACGGCTCCCACTCCTCGGAATACCGATGTCCACCAATCGTGCATCTGCCCGCTGGTCTTCAGCACAAAGGGCCGAATTGCGCCCTTTGCAATAGTCTGACGACGATCTGGAACAATCAACTGGGGGTCAAACTCAGTCTTGGTTCCCAGTCCGTGACAATCCTGGCAGGCGCCATATGGACTATTGAAGGAGAAAGATCGCGGTGCAACCTCTTCCAGACTTATCCCACAGTGGCTGCATGCAAAATGCTCCGAAAAGAGCATGTCCTCGCTCGGTGCTGCACTGTCGGAGGCTTGGACAATATTAACGGTCGCATTTCCCTCGCCTTTTCGCAGGGACGTCTCCATCGAGTCAGCAAGCCGCGAGCGAACATCCGGCTTCATAACAAGTCGATCGATAACAATGTCGATCCAGTGCTGTTTGTACCGATCCAGTTCCGGGAGTTCGTCTGTCGAGAGATCGTAGTAAACACTGTCGATTCGGACGCGCGTATAGCCGTCCTTGCGAATGTCTTCAATCTCCTTTTTATACTCGCCCTTGCGCCCTTTTACAATCGGCGAAAGCAGCTGTATGCGGGATCCCTCAGGCAATTCAAGCACTCTATCAACCATCTGTTCGACGGTCTGGGCGGCGATTACCCGACCGCACTGATGGCAATGCGGTGTACCCACGCGCGCAAAAAGCAGTCGCAAATAGTCATAAATTTCGGTGACGGTGCCAACTGTGGAACGAGGGTTGCGACTGGTCGATTTTTGATCAATCGATACTGCCGGGCTAAGCCCCTCAATGTAATCCACATCCGGTTTGTCCATCTGCCCCAGAAACTGGCGAGCATAGGCGGAGAGGCTCTCCACATACCGGCGCTGCCCCTCAGCATAGAGCGTATCGAACGCCAAAGAGGACTTGCCCAGATCG
>CAISOI010000153.1 GCA_903886985.1 uncultured Chthonomonas sp. | reverse complement strand
GCCAGATCCCCGCTTCCCGATGTCAAGTGAAGCACTGCCTTTTGTTGTTCCGCCGAAAGGGTTCCTGTACGCTCTATTTCCCTATCGACTCTATTCTCGCGAACGGTGTGATTTTGTTGCTCCGCCAACTTGGCGCAGTTGCGGAAGAAGTCTTCCTCCGCCTTCATCGTGGCAGCAAGGGTATACCGAGGACTATTGCTTCTAATCCCAAGTTTTACGATATCGGGTGATTCTTCAAGTACATCCTTGACTGTCTGTCGAATCTTTGTTGCATTGAGACCTCGCCCTTGCGCTTCCTCTGACAGCGTTTTGGTAAACTCTAACTCCGAGAAATGAGCGCCTTCCGACATGAGACGCGAGAGTGTAGCTGAGACCGCTTCGTCCTGGTCTGGACGACGACGTGTAAAGCTTCCGATAAGACTTCGCGCCTGGCGTTGTGACCAATGATGGCGCTCCCCTTCGTGCCGCCAATCTGCAAACAGAGCCTCTCTTGAAACCTCGGTCTTCGTAGAACGGGTTTCAAGAGCAGCTTTAGCCGCTCCTTTCGCGGTGGTTATACCCTGCTTGTCGATTTCCTCCTGGATATCCGCGCGCCGTTTACTCATGGTGTCACAGAGTGATTCGGACACGCCAAGGATCTTGAACGAAGACTTATCTCTGCTCGTTTCTATGCCTAACGCGTCTTCAAGCCGACTCGCAAAATCGGCTCGGTAAAGCGCCCCTGCGGTCATTTTTGCCTGAAAAATCGCCAGAGACGAAACCGTTCCTGTGGTTCCGTCCGGTCTGACACAGACATTTAAGAGAAGCGCATGGGTATGGAGTTGTGCATCAAGCGCTCGACTGGTACTGTGCTCAAAAGTAGCAATCACAAGATTCGCCGGGTCCATGTGCGTGGTATTCCTGCCTCGTCGTGAGAAGGCTGCTGTTTCCTCCAGATAACTGAGCGCTGATTTCACCGCTTCAAAGTGCGATTCCTGAATAATCCGTTGCGTCTGTTCATCGGATTGGGACCACAGAACCGAGACGGATTTCGGCGCAGAAAACGTCAGATCCCACCCGGGACGATGTATCTGTTTACCAGCATGACGTTGAAGCTGAACCAAACGCTCAGAGCCATCCAGCGAGAGTCCATCAAACAGATTATAGAGATGATCTGACTCCACAGCGCCCGATAGCCCAAGCGCCTCGGCTCCGCCGCCAAACCAAACACCGGGCGGCTCCCCTCCAGCAAGATAGTAGTCTTCCTTTGCGAGGCTTAGATAATAACCCGCCTGACCGCCGGACATAGCGCCGATGCTGAGCATTACTTTCCCCCTTTGAGGATCGTATCTTTTACGAACTGAAGGGCTTTGTCCTCAGTCACGCCGCATTGCATGGTCAGAAAGGCGAAGAAGGTATCTGCCAGTCCTTCACGCAGGGCGTGCACTTCGTCCCGAAACTGATCAATACGGGTATCTTCGAGCGCCTGGATAACGAGGCGACGCGCATATTCCGCCGCGCTCATTCCTTGCTTTGCACCCTCTTCTGTCAGTTTGTGAACATAAAAGGGATCCAGTCGAAAGCCGATTGCGTCTTTCGGTTTCTCCTGCGAATGACGGCGCATAACATCTGCGGGGCGTTCGGCCTCCAGTTCGGCTTTCAACCCCTCTAACTGCGCCTGGTCAAAGACGACAACGGGTCTTGTTTTTTTTCTGGCTCTGCCTTTAGTGAGCCTTCCTTTGGCCGCGAAACGCTCCAAGGTGCGAATGCTGACACCGAGAAATTCGGCGGCTTGTTGTTTTTCCACATTGGCCTCCGGACTAAGGGAAGTTCGCCATCTCCGTCATGACGTTCATCCACAGGTGAGTCAGGTGTGAGGGATTTCTTCGTCATATTTTGGGGGTTCGTTCCTACATTGGCTAGAGTATCGTGGAATTCCTGCTTGCTTACCTGATTCCGATTTCGTGATGTGTTTTTG
>CAISOI010000152.1 GCA_903886985.1 uncultured Chthonomonas sp. | reverse complement strand
TGCCCGGGTGTGGCTGTCAACGTTAGTACTCTTTTTCCTTCCGGCTCAAATGTCTATCGCGAGAAAGTATTGCAGCCCTCCGGCCTCCTGATTCTCTCGCGCGATATAACCGAGAAATTCAGTCTGGGTGCAAATTTTGGTTATGGCTGGCTCAGCAATGGCGGCCAAAGGTTCAGCCAGTGGGTCGCCTCTGTCTCCGGTCAGTTCAAATTGAATCCAAAAACTTCAGCATTTGTGGAGTATATCGGTCTGCTGCCCGGTGGTCCTGGCAATCCAAATGCAAGCTATTTTGATACTGGAATTCTGTATCTCTTGTCCGACGCGATCCAATTGGACGCACGCATCGGCAAAGGTACCTCCGGAGCCAGCCCGGATGATTTTGTCGGTTTCGGAATCAGCTACCGCTGGAAAAAAATAGGCTGAGTTCCGGGACTTGAAGCTGCTAAAACTACATCGTGGACCGAAGTGAGGCCGCACTTTTTGGTACGATTTTTGTCGATAAAATTACTGCGGCAAATTTGATTTCTCGTCACTCGCTTCAAAGACTTTTTTTAGCTTTTGAGCTACCAATTGCCTTTGCAACCTATCTCCCACTATGCACATAGCATTTACCTCAATTTGCTTAAGGTGTTCGACTATATCAGCTTCGTTTGATCCATTCGATAGTAGCCCGAGGACTCCAAGTGCATAATCATCATATTGACCCATAGCTTCTGGAATTCCAAAAACTCCTATGGGGTCCCAGTCAACTAGAAGTATTAGACGGATATGCCCAAGGAGACTTGAGAAAGGAGTCCAGTCTAGGAGTTTGCTTCTAAACTGTCTGTTGTTTACTTTCAACTCATATTCCTCATCCAACACGTTATCTCGAAACTAAGTTGTTCGTCAGGAGTTCTCTTCGCTCAAAGACGGAAGGTCCGCTTCTTTCATTTGTTGACTGAATTTGTAGGCAAGAACGATCCTCTGCGCTGCAAATCGCGTCACAACTGGCTTCTTGCACCCACCCATCAATTCGTTTTCGATGTTCACTAGGTGGTTCTCCACTTGGTCAACATCCGCCCCGCCATGTATTAGCTCCAACACAGCCTCAGCATAACTGTCGTATTCATCCATTGCACCGTCGGCTCCTAGTATGCCGACAGGATCCCAAATGGTCAAAAGAATCATGCGTATATGCCCAAGTTCGCTGGCGAAAGGACGCCAATCCCTTAATCCGCCTAGATAACCATAATGCCGAAAGAAAGCGTGTCTGTCATCCTGAGCAAGCGCGGCTACAACCGCATCCTGAATTCCTTCAAACTCCCCCGGAGCATACACAGGCTGAATCACTGCTCGAGGATCGATGGGCAATCCCCCAAACTGGTCGCGTACATACCTCGGGAAGAAATGCATGTGTAAGTGAGGGATTGAGTTCCCGTGAATTTCGTAGTTAAGCTTTACCGCGCCCGTGACGGACGCGATAACCTTTGAGACTCTTTGCACATCTCGCATAAATGCCAATGCAGTTTCTTCGAGCAGGTCATGCAGTTCGACGGCGTGGGTTTGCGAGACGAGGCAGACGTAACCCCTGACCGGAGCGTCCTCCTGCATGGTTACCCAAGAGGCTTCGAGTGTTGCAATTGCGTCTAGGGGCTGCTTTCGAATACAGATTGGGCAGGTCGAGCCATCCAACAATCCTTGCCATGCGATTGGGTCGTTCCATTTACTCAAATCAAAATGCTCCCTGTTAGCCAGATCGCAAATCTCCTGATTTGCCATGATGTCGCTACCACTATCACCGTTATTTCGATGTTTTCCATAAGGGTTCATTTCCACTTCATCACCATCATATCGGTGTAGGTTAATTCATTGTCGACCTCAGAAACCATTGCAAACCCCGCTCCCGCTTGTCTTGCAAGTTCGAGTAATCCGCGAATTTCAATGGATGCCAATCCGCCTTCCATTTTCTCCAGAGGATGTATGAAAATATCAGGTTTTTGCAGCCACTGACGGTCTCCCTTAGCTCTAACAATAAAGTCCTTCAGAATGGAAAGTGCATCTTCAAAATTCCCGAAAACCAGTCGCGGGTGATCGAACGGTTTCCGCAATTCAGTGTGATTATCACCAACATCATTGGAAGCTGCCTCACCAAATGCAAGAGCCTTTTGGGTAAATGTGTTCACAAGAACTTGTGCCACATCCGAGTATTCACCGACTATTCTATCTCGGCTCTGTATCCGAACGTGCATCCAATCCTTCTTGAAACGCACATAGACGACATCTCTTGAAAAAATCAATCGTCGCTCTCTCCAAATTCTATGTACTCGCTCAACTTACTCCTCAACTCCTCCACCAACGCAGGATCCATGAAAGTGTAAACGTCCTCAATGAACAGGCAGACAATCTCTTTCTTATCAACCGCCTCCCGAAACGTCGACATAATCCGATTCTTATGGTTCTTCTCCATCACAAAGATGAGGTCCGCCCAAAAAATGTCACTTTCCGTCAACTTGATTCGCGCCTCATTCGAGATACCCCTTGAACGAACCTGATATCGCTGAGAATGAGCAAACATCTTCTCAGCTGTCAGGGAGCGGATTTTATTCTGCGCGCACACGAAGAGGAGATTGGTCAAAATAGGAACGCCATCGAAATATTATCCTCAACAATTCCACAGATTTTTCGGGCATTCTTCTTTGCCCCGTTTATCACAAACCCAAATTTTCTATTCAATGCGATTGCATTGGTATTCATGGCGAACGCAATCAACTCCACTTGCTTCGGTCCGTTCAATATTGCTTTAACCAGACTATTTGCACCAGCGGTTCAACTCAATCCAAGTTTACCAAAAATTCAATACTCTCACCAATTACCATCCGAAACTTCACCATTATCCGTTAGCTTGATTTCGAAATCGTGGCCGAGCTGGAAAGAACATCAATCTTGGGTGATGAGTGCGATTCTCTGAGGTTATTGCGACGCAACAAGGCTTCCATGGAACAGTATTCAATACAAGGCACAGGCTACACTCTGGCTAATTTGTGCGAGGTTAAATGCTATCCACTGCCCGCCTGACCGCTCATTGCGTACCGGTCTGCCTTAAAATTGCCCACGTCTGTTTCGCACTCTGGTACACTCCTAATTGAATCCCCGGTACCAACTGAAGGTCATCAACCAATTTTGAGCGCAAACAAACGAGAACACATCAACCCTGAAGAGATGGAAATATGCCTTAAGGTGCTCCAACAAGTAGCGAGC
>CAISOI010000151.1 GCA_903886985.1 uncultured Chthonomonas sp. | reverse complement strand
CGTCGCCGTCCCAACTTGACCGCTGCCGCTGCCCGTCGTCGCACCCGTCAAAACATAAGCCAAGCTCGAGCCCGCGCAGTTGTCGCCAAAGGCCGCGTCCATCACCGCCACCGACGCCGTGCAGACGGTTAATCCAGCTCCTCGGTGATAATGTTCGCCGGTCTTGTCCCAAATGACAGACAAAAGATGTCCACGATAAGGAACGTCATCAAGCCCGAAGTAGTTCCACGAAGCTGGTGCAAGAGGATCGATCTGCAGACTGTCCCCATTTGCTGCCTTCAAACCCACCAACCCTGTAATAATCAGATCGTTATATCCGGAGTGGAAATAATGTTCGGAGTGATTGTAGCTGTCGTGCCCTTCCCATGAACCATTGAATGGGTCTGCTGCTTCTGCTATATACGGTTTGCCGTTTTTACGTTGGGTCATTGTGTAGACCGTCAGCAATTTGAGATAGTCTTCTCGGGAAACATATTCCTGCTTGTAGTTTTGGAGGAGATTTGCCATCGCCTTCAATGTCTGTGTGGTTGCATAGGGCCAAGATCGACCACTCCACCAACAGCAACCCTTGTCTAAGTAAAACATCGGATCTTTTTGTCCGACAGTAGTTGGACCATAATCGGAGTAGAAGTAGTTTTTGTCCATAAGGAATTTCCAGGCGGATTCATAACCTGCATCGGGCAAATTGAACTGCCATGGAACATATCCTATCTGTTCCCTGCCCTCCTGGCTTCCCGCATATTTCCCCGATTGATAAGTAAGTGTCCCCGCTGTAACACGGTTGCCGTCCTTATCCACTTCGTTGTCTCGAAACATCGGAAAGAAGAACTCACGCTTTGGATCCCAGAGTTGTTTCTGCATAATCGTTTTGATCGAAGCGCTTTTGGATCGGTACTCTTTAGCAATCGCCGTGTTGCCGGCGAGATCAGCAATGGATGCAATTGCGTTGGCGTCCGCCCACATGTATGCATTAAACGAAGGTCTGAAACCAGGTGCTCCGCGCAAAATGTCCCTAGTTTGCCGACTGTTGATATTGAACTCCATACCATCGTCGTGACCAATTTGCCAAAACATGCCTTTGTCAGGTACAAATTGGCGCTTCTCCCAACCAACATAATTCGCAACGAGGTCTGGGAGAAGTCCTGTAACAAATTCCTTGGAAGGGTGAACATTGTTTGCTGCCAGAATTGCGTCAGCCAGCCAAGTGCTGTAATTGCGAGGCTGTGCTCCCGCAGTTTTAAACCAGTATTGACTGTAATCTCGGGCTAACCGAGAATCCTTTAGCCACCGAATTTCATAAAGCTGATGACCGGCTGGGCATGAAATTGCTCCATAAGCACCGGACCAAAATGGGCGGTCAATGAACTCGGTGAAACTATAACCAGAATTTGGGGAGCCGTAAGTGAGATGCTTGGTTACCAGCTCCCATCGGTAATACCAAGTCGAAGTAATCTCTGGATCTGGACATT
Organism: uncultured Chthonomonas sp.; assembly: GCA_903886985.1. Lineage (GTDB taxonomy): Bacteria > Armatimonadota > Chthonomonadetes > Chthonomonadales > CAJBBX01 > CAISOI01. The sequence goes on along the minus strand of CAISOI010000151.1, from coordinate 729 downwards.
CGAAAAACGGGATGTTCTTCTTGTACCAATCAAAATCACGATTGTCCCAGAACGTTTCATTCCTTAGTGCAACATCTTTATTAATGATCGATTTATCCAATGCACTCACGGGGTGTGCAGCGATACACATGATTGCTGCGGATATTAAAGCCCAGATACACATTCTCATTCTAGTGTTAATTGCGCCTTTCCAAAGCAGACTGGAAAGATATTACCCTTCAAGTCCGTGCGACTCCCATCAAACAAAATCGCCCGCAACTCATCCAGTTTGAATGGATGAGAGCGAGCGAAAATTTGTTCTGAAATTATTCGGATTTATTGTTTCTTTAAGGCTGCTGTGATTGCAGGAGCAAGGTCAGCCCCTCGGGCACCAACAGCTGCAATTTTGCCGTCTTTACCAATTAACAATGTGAAAGGAATTGCTCGAACACCATATGAGACTGCATTGGCAGCTTGCCAATACTTGCCATCATAGATCTGAGGCCATGGCATTTTGTGCTCGGCGATGAAAGCCTTAACCTTCGCACCAGAGTTTGGTTGGTCCAACGAAATTCCCAGCACTTCAAAACCTTTTGAATGGAACTTGCCATATGCATCAATCACATTTGGCAGTTCGGCAACACAAGGACCGCACCAAGTCGCCCAGAAGTCCACGAGAAGAACCTTGCCCTTGTAATCGGCGTATGAAACGGGCTTGCCAGAAAGGTCAGTTCCCTTCAAAGGAAAAGG
>CAISOI010000150.1 GCA_903886985.1 uncultured Chthonomonas sp. | reverse complement strand
GGAAGAGTCAACGAAGCTGCGGATGTTCTTTATGGGTGGGAACCAGCAGGAGTTGAATGAACTTGTGGCGCATTTTGCAAAGAAGTGAGATGAACTGGGGTGGTTGTGCTACCTGTTGTAGCGCCATACGCAGCGTTACATTGAGGATCATTTACACGCCCAATATTGGCCACGTCATTTCGGCTGACACGAGCATTCCGGGGTGTGTACCATGAACTATCAGGACTTTCAACATGAATCACAAAGTTTCGTTCAAGATCACCAAACAAATCTATGTAGATTCCTATTGGGATAACTTCTTTTTTCAGATCAGGCAAGAGTATTTTCTGATTTTTCTCGCAATGATTGTGGTCTCCGTATCGTTGTGTATTGTGGTGGTATTTCCGAAATTGATCACACTGTATTTTGTCGTTTTGTTTGGAGTTCCCTTGGTATGGGCTGCAAACATCATTGGAGTGCTCAGAAAACATGCCAAACGGATTGACACTTCGGAGTCAACGGATGTCTCATACGAGTTCCTGACCGATCACCTATCGGTACGATCCATTAACGGCTATTCGGAAATACCTTGGAAGCGGGTAGAAGTGCTATTGAACTCCAAGAAGTACTTTATACTGAGAGTTGAATCTGCGTGGCTTGTGATACCGCAGTCCGAAATAAGCACAGACACTGTGAACTATGTTCTTTCGTTAGTGCCAAAACCCCCACCTAAGAAATGGTACCAATGACTTTATAAATTTCATTGAAAAGGTGATACTATCAGGTCACCGATACTCGGATCGAGTAAGTCTCAATATGACTGATACCAACTAGTAGTATTTACTTGATCGGCATCTTTCGCCAACTTGCAGAGTGCACCCAAACACGTCCTTGGACAATTGGGGTCCATTTCTCAGACTTAGACGCTCGAACAAACAGTTTGGTCATGTATAGTTCGCGACCATCTCCGTACGGAACCAGTTTGCGAACCGTGGAGGTTAAGTAGTGGGACCTATTTCTGTCCCAATCTAAGTATTGCCCTTGTGCAATGACGGTGCGTTTGCCGGTTTTCAGGTCGATGTCCATGAACTCGTTATACGGACCGCTGCTGCTGCCCCCGATGTTTGCCTCTGTGGTGATATGCGTACTCGAATATGTGTCTCTTTTCAGTCCGTAAACTCTGGGAGCATCGTCTTCCTTCTGCTTGGGATCGGACGCATTTATGTGAAAGTCGACCAACGTTGCATTGGGATTCTTAAGGTCCAATGTTACTATAGGCGTGTCGTTCGAAGCTCGACCAATTATGCCAATGAGCTGATCCTTGGTAAGCCAATTAAGGGATTCCGCATCCCCAGCTCTAAGAAGTGTTTTCTTTCCGTTTTTGTCGAATAGATACCATGCATCCCCAATTTCAGCAATGAATGAATTATCGAATGGTGACCACTGGAATCTGGTGCAATCATCCAATTTTCTAATGGTTCGTCCAGTGGTATTGATTATAGTGATTCTCTGCAGATAGACGACCGGAGGCATGCCGTCTTGAGTGCCCGGAATCGCCAGCAGGCTCCCATCGTGTGAAATCGCAGGTTCATTTATCCACCAGTGTTCCCCAGGACTTCGGTAAATCGTGCGCACGCCCTCGCCGTTTGGGTCGCATTTGCATACGAGTTGAATATTGGCTCTGTCTCCGGGCTTTTCTAGGCTCCTCATGAAGTAAATAGTCCGACCATCCGGAGACCACAGCGGGGCTTCGTCGGTGTACAGACCATGTGTGATCTGCTTTCGTCCTGTTCCGTCTGGATTTATGCGATAGAGGTGTTCACGGCTGCGAGTTCGGAATTTCTCAGTCTTTGTGCCGGGAGGATAGTAGTAGCGGGCGGAGTAGACGATGTCGCGGTCGGCGGATGCGGTGAGGGAAGAGAGCACTATCAATATGATTGCGAGGAATGACCAGATGTGTCTCATTGTATTTACCTTGAGGTTTTGGCGGGAGGTTTGCGCCCATCGCCGTCTTCGACGCTCATAAGTTCGCGGTCGCAGTATTCCACGTATACAAGATTCTGGCACAGTAGGGTCCTACCCGCAACCAGGGTTGCACATAGTGGCACCAAATGCAAAACTGGCTGCATCTAGTTACAGAACTGGAATTAATACAATTGTTGGAACGAAAACTCCCGTGCAATGTTGGTCACTAGAATGACTTCTAGAAGAAGAGCTTGCGCGGCTATCAGGGTAAACATTGTGTCAATCGGCCAATTGGAATCGAGTACTTACATGACTCACTAAAACATACAGCCAATGCTAACGATAGAAAGAAGCGCGCCTGATATCAAGAAAAATTGGATGCAACCATTCGTTGTCTGGCTTATCAAGAACTCCGTTAATGTAAACGACAAATCCCCTCTGTTGCTTAGGACTGACCTCTACACCACAATATTCTCCGCGTCCCGTGTTGCCAGTATGTGCCAAGAACAATTCAGAGTTCCCTGCCCACCCCGCACTGGTATTGCCGTGGTCAATTTGCCCAGACCGGACAAAATGAGTCATTTCAGAGTAGACACTCGCGGGAAGGCCCGCAGTATTCTTCATAGTAAATTCTAAGAAGGAACATAAGTCAGGAAGAGTGACACTACAACAACCGGACGGTTGGAATTTCAGATAGGCAGCATCCGGCCGAACGCCTGGACTTGCGAGTCCATCCTTAATAAAATAAGGGACCACATCAGTTGACGCTAGCTTCTCTGTGTCCAGAATCTTCGGATTGGATAGTCCAATTCGTTGTCCAATCGGCCCCATTAGCCACGCTTCATAATTTGAAGATGTCAATCTCTCCACCATTGCAACGGCTAACTGTATACCCAAATTGCTATATCCCGATGGACCACCCGGCATGATCCGATCACCCAATTGGATACACTTTTCGAGAATTGTTAATCGATACGATTTGCCGTCTTTGTCTTTAGGTTGGGTCGCAAAACTCTTAGGCAATCCGGCAGTATGGGAAATCAGTTGCCGTAGTGACGCAGATAATACCGGACTATTAGGGTGTTTAGTCGCCAAGTCTCGGAATACATCACCCAACGTCGTGTCGTATTTAATTGTTCCGTCGGCGACGAACAAAGCGATCATCGAACCTGAAATCACTTTGGATACGGAACCAATCCCCAAATGGTCGTCGATACTTGCAGGTGTACCGACCCTTAAGTTATTGATTCCGGTAGCGACGCAAGCAACAACTTTTCCGCTGATGATATATGCACACCATACACCAGGGATACCATATTTTGTCCTCCACCCTTCCGCCATCTCTATAACTTGCTTTTGAAATGGTAGCCTCCCGGTTTCCAATAAAATATTGCTTTTGTGGCTTGGGCAAAATGTTATCCCATCCACCATCACGTATCCGCGATCCGGCGACTTCGAAGCATCCACCACTTCAAACTGTGCCTTCTTCCCGACCAATTGCGACACGTCCCAGCTCTTCTGAACAAGTTCCGAACTACCGTTCCCTGTTTCCGTGCGCACTACTTTTCCGTCTACCACCAAGTTTAAACACGTCTCGCCAGGATAGTTTCCGCCGCCGATCAGGAAGTTGATAAATGGCTTCTCCATGGTGAATTCGCGGGAGATGGCTTTGCCAGTCGCATTTGTACGGAGCTTTGGGTGGAAGGTACATAGGAATCGTTTGCCCTGAAAACCAGTGATGCCTGGAATGGTTGTTGCATCGTGGGGTTCTTTGGTCCAGCAGTTTCCGGAGAGTGTCCAGCCATCGAAAGTGCCGGATTCGAAGTCGGCGAAGATTTCGTCTTTTGAAACTGTTGAAGCGGGGATGGCAGGCGTTTGGGAGGTCGCGGCTTGAACAAGAAGTTCTGGTGCAATTGCGGTGAGGGCTGTGGTTGTTAGGAATTGGCGTCGGGTGGTCATTAGTTGTTCCTTATTTTTCCGCAGCTTGAGCATCCTTGTAAAAATAATCTAAGAATGGTCCCGACAAATTACTTTGTAACTTCTTCCATGCCGTATATTCGATATTGTACGTTCCGATGGATGTCTCCTCGCGTGAGAAGAATTTTGCTGTCCACAATCGTTTCACGTTCTCGCTGTTCTTAATCACTCCAATTACGGGGCTCCTATTTGCCCAGTGGGTAGCAATGAACAGACCTCGTTCCCATCTGGAAAGCGGTAAGCTGTGAGGATTGAAGATAAACCCGTTTCTCTTTCTTGCGACTTTAAGGTTGATTCTGGCGATAGTAGGGTCCGCATGACAAATAGATCCATCAGGCAATCGCAAAGATACCCAGGAATGCCATGGGGCAATATTGTCAGCAGGTGGGAGAATAGCGTTCCCCGACTGTCTTACGAAGCCTTCTATTTTCAACATGTTGGAATACCCGCCTAATGCAGACAATTCACAAGCTGCCCAATTCAACGGACCACAAATTGTGATAAGTTCATCCTGATCTATAAATCCTTGAACTCCTGCACGTTTGTCATTGCCACTATCCACATATTGGTATCTTTCCAAATGTTGGGCATTGTGACTGTCAAACCAAGCGTGCGTTCGCATATAGTCGATGATACTCTGGTAGTGAAGAAATGCCATTAGATTTTCGTTCGAGTGAATATTCAGATTCTTAAATAGATATGGAATAACGTCATTGTCAATTCCATCTGCAATTTTCCTTGAAAGGAGAGCAGCGTCTTCCATAGGTACGTGATCTAGATCTGGTTCAATGACTCGCTGTGATACTCGCAACATGCATTGTCTTAGCTGACCTTCTGAAATTCCAAAGGATTTTTCGGGCAAGAATGATAGGTCACCACAGATATTGTTAACACTGTTAAAAAAATGCAACTGCTGCTCGGTCAACAGAAGGGTTTTTCCGTCATGGTCTGTCCAAGATGATGCATTATTCCATGCTTCTCTCACTTCTTTGGTGTGCGGTGTAGCATATCGTATTTCATCCACCATCACATACCCACGCTCCGTTGACTTCGAAATATCCACCACCTCAAACCGCGCCTTCTTCCCGACCAGCTGCGACACATCCCAGCTTTTCTGTATAAGTTCTGAACTGTTGTTCCCCGTCTCGGTGCGCATAATTTTTCCGTCTACCACCAAGTTCAAACACGTCTCGCCAGGGTAGTTTCCCCCGCCGATCAGGAAGTTGATAAACGGTTTCTCGATGGTGAATTCGCGGGAGATGGCTTTGCCGGTGGCGTTATTGCCAAGCTTTGGATGAAGTGTACAGAGAAAGCGTTTGCCCTGAAAGCCAGTAATGCCTGGAATGGTTGTTGCGTCGTGGGATTCTTTGGTCCAGCAGTTTCCGGAGAGTGTCCATCCATCGAAAGTGCCGGATTCGAAGTCGGCGAAGATTTCGTCTTTTGAAACTGTTGAAGCGGGGATGGCAGGCGTTTGGGCGGACAGTATAGACGGAGTAATCGTAAAACCAGTGGTTCCTAGGATGAATTCTCTTCTGTTCACGATTTTCTTCCTTCATCATAAATTGAGCTAAGTCACTGTGTCCGCTCGCTCACATTGCTGAGGCATCACTCTGGTATAGCCATCGTGACAGAGTCACAAAATCATTTAGGCGGACAATCTCACCATCTTCCATTTGGCTGTCAATGTTTTGCCCCCATGCTTTGAGATACTCTATCTTATCAAGTGAGCGAATAAAGACGGTGAGCGAGCGAGAATGATGCCACCATTCAAGCGTAACCTGACCTCGTTCATTTGAGCCGACGTGTGGGTCAATCCAATGAATATTACGAGCAACTGCTCCGGCATGCAATAGTGCCAGCGCCTCCCGAGCACAATCAATCATGGCGTTCGTTGGGGCGATAGAACCATGACCGTCCCAATTGTTTGTCAATCCTGCGAGTAGAAGAAAACTATCATTAAGTTGGCGTGAAGTGATGGATTGCTCACTCTCTGGCACCACGAGTACTGGTGTCAGGACTGTACTACCGTCCGCTTGTTCGTGTAGAGCGAAGCGCTTTCCAGCATATTTACTTCCAAGAGTCACGCGACCCTTTCGATCCGCTACTCGCAGGTCGTCAAGGTTGCTTTCTAAAAGTTCCATTGGGAGCACCCTCTCTACAACTATGCGGTGGGCTGAACCCACCAATGTAATAAATTATACCATCAATTGCGAGGAGCAATCACCGATGTCTGTTTCAGTGCGGAGGGAGTAAGTTTGAGTGGGGATGGTAGGTGTTTGGGCGGTTGACGCTTGAGCTAGGAGTTCCGGCATGAGGGCAATGTACGGGAAGTCAAGCAGGGAATCACACTCACGAAAACGTACTTAACCCCGTAACTTTAACTATAAATTAGGCTCTATTCACCTATGAAATTGCTCTCTTCAAAACATTCGTTCACGTCGGCTATTTATCTAACTCTTGCGGTTGGAATCAGTTCTGGATTTCCTGTTTCGTCCCAACAATCCCCTACGGTGGTTGAACCAGCCAGTTTTGAAAAAACAGTCCGTCCCTTTTTGAAGGAGCACTGTATTCGTTGCCACGGTGCAGTGAATCCGCAGGGCAAGCTCAATTTGGATGGACTAGTCAACAACTTTGCGGATGCGCGGGTCAAGGAGAAGTGGGTAGAGGTGCTGAATGTGATCAATCTCCGCCAGATGCCGCCGCCAACTGAGAAGCAGCCGTCGGTTGTCAGCGCAGGGAAGTTTGCGGATTGGATAACTACGGAACTCGGGAAGAGCGAGATAGCCAAGCGCGGAGCGCGTGTGGTCATGCGGCGCATCAATCGGGCAGAGTATAACAACACCATTCGCGATCTCGTTGGAGTCGATTTCCACCCAGCCGACCGATTTCCGGAGGACCCTCCCGCCGGAGGGTTTGACAATATCGGGCAGGCACTAACCATTTCTCCTCTTCAAGTGGAGCTCTACTACTCTGCCGCACGCCAGATCGTTGATCGGGCACTGGTGGAGGGACCAAAACCTCCTGTTCTAAAATGGCACTTCGAGCCGGAAGAGAACACCCTTGGCGGGGACCGATATCGCGTGATGCGAGATGGCAACAACATTCTTCTCAACAAGGGCGAAAACAAGGTTGAGAATGGCTTCACGGTCATTCACCACGATTCGTGGGACAAAAGCGTCGGATTTCGCGGGTTCACCGTGCCATATGAGGGCGATTACATTATTCGGTTCCGCGCGGCAAGTCGGGTTCCCAATAGGGAGGCTGTGGCAGCGTCAGCTCGCAAGATTCTGGGGGATCGGCGCGATCAGCAGATGAAAGAGAATCCGAAAGGCGCGAAGTATCACGACAGCCAATTTGAGTCCGACCTGAAGCACTTTTCGACGCATCGAATGTATGAGTACGGTCCACCGAGATTGAAGATCACGCAGAATCTTGGCGGCACACCGAGGGTTATCGCGGAGATGGATATTGATGCGCCGGAGTCGGCTCCGAAAGTTTATGAGATACACGCGCATTTCACGAAGCTGGATGCAGGACTTGAGTTCAATTACGCTTACGACATTCCAAGAGAGTTGGAGAATTTCTGGCTGCAGGGGCGGGATGAGTTTGCGCGACCGAATTTGCTGATAGATTGGATAGAGTTGGAGGGACCAGCGCATCCGGTCTGGCCGCCGGTCAGCCATTCCAAAATTATCACTCGCTTGCCGGGATCGCCTGCGGAAGAAAAATCGTGCGCTCAATCAATAATCAAGTCTTTCATGACTCGAGCTTATCGTCGCCCAGTTTCGCAGCTTGAGGTCGATGCGAAGGTTGCTCTATTTACAAAACTTCGACCCGAGAAACCGTCGTTTATTGAGGCGATGAAGACACCACTGGCTGCGACTCTCGCGTCCCCTCACTTTCTCTTCTTGGTGGAACCGGAGGTGCAGACTGCGGTACCGCGCAAACTTTCTCCTTACGAACTTGCGTCGCGACTCTCCTATTTTCTCTGGTCTTCTATGCCGGATGAGGAGCTGTTCAAACTAGCCTCGACGGGTGAACTTGCAAAGCCGACCGTGCTGACTGCGCAAGTGAATCGAATGCTGGCGGACTCGAAGAGTGCGTCATTTGTGAGGAATTTCACCGGGCAGTGGCTGGGTACGCGGCAGGTCGGCGCGAACCCGCCGGTGCAGAGTCTCTATCCGCAGTACGACCGCCACCTGGAGATTTCGATGGTTCAGGAGACCGAGGCGTTTTTCTCGGAGATACTCCTCAAAGACCTGGATGCACGGAACTTGATCAAGAGCGATTTCGTGACGATCAACGAGCGGCTCGCACGGTTCTACGCGATTGACGGTGTTCGAGGAGATAATTTCCGAAAAGTTGCGGTTGCGCCGGATGCCCATCGCGGCGGACTGGTAACGCAGGCATCCATCCAGTGTATTACATCTAACGGGACGCGGACCTCTCCGGTCAAGCGAGGCGTCTGGATATTGAAGACACTCCTCGACAGTGATCCCGGGCTGCCGATTGCGAATGTCGGAGAGATCGCCAACAAAGTTCCGGGGATCGACAAGGCGACGGTGCGTCAGCGATTGCAGATACATCGGGAGAATCCATCGTGTGGGCGTTGTCATGATAAGATTGACCCGCTCGGTTTCGCGATGGAGAATTATAACGCCTGCGGGGAGTGGCGAGATCGCGAGGGACACGGGTATCAGGGACGAATCGAGCGGGATGACCCCTTGATCGACGCCTCCTCGAAGATGCCGGATGGAACCTCCATTGTGGGGGTAGAGGGATTGCAGGCGCAGTTGCTGAAGAAGGAAGACATGTTCCTGAATGCACTCGCACAGCAGGTTGCGACCTATGCACTCGGCAGGGAACTGGGATTTTCGGATCGACCGGCGGTAAAGAGTTACGTCACGAACATGAAGCAACATAAATATTCGCTTCGGGCAATGGTCAACGCCATCGTATCGTCGAACCAGTTTACGACCAAGTAAGGCAAACAAAATGAATTCACCACTGCATAAACCGATGTCCCGCCGAACCGTCCTTAGAGGGATGGGAGCGGCTATAGGTCTGCCACTGCTGGAAGCGATGCTTCCGCGGTATGCTCTGGCATCTGAGTCGACTTATAAGCCTCTGGCAAAATCGGGCGTAAAGCCGACGCCACGAGTCATCTTCTGCTATGTGCCAAATGGGGTGAATGTTTTCGATTGGATGCCTGCTTCCGCCGGAGCCGATTATGTGATCCCGCGAACATTGGAGGCGCTGAAACCACATCGATCTAAGTTTTCGGTCATAACGGGAATAGGGCATCCGATGGCGACGGGCGGGCACTCCGGTGCGGACACCTGGCTTACGGGTGCAGACCTGAGAGCGGTACCGGGTAAGGATTACACAAACACCATCTCTGCAGATCAGGTGATCGCTGAGAAAATCGGGGAGAATACACGATTTCCGAGTATTGAGATCGGGGATATGTCTGGCACGGGCGGCGCGCTCCATAGCCATACGCTGGCTTTTGATCGGAATGGCACTCCGCTTCCCACGGAGAACAGCCCCCAGCGACTATTTGAACGGCTATTTGTCCCGGATGACGCAGCTTCGCGTGGAGCAACCCTCCAGCGATATGCCGAAAAGCGATCTATTTTGGATGACGTTTTGGGTGAAGCCAAGACGCTGGAGCGAAGATTGGGTAAAGCCGATCAGACCAAATTGAGCGAATATTTGGCATCGGTTCGGGAGACGGAGGTACGGGTTCAGCGGCAGGTCAACTGGCTCGATGTACCCAAACCGAAGGTTGTTAAAGATGGTTTGCAGGTGAACAGCCAGCCAATGAACGCGCACGACCGACCGGCATGGCTTGATGTGATGCTGGAGCTGAGCTACCTCTCGTTTGTGACGGATGCGACGCGGGTGATAACGTTTGAATGGTCGCGGGAGGCGGGCGGTTATGGTGGAGGCGGTGAAAACCACCATGAGTTGTCGCATCACGGTGGGGATCCAGGAATGCTTGCAAGATTGGCGGGAGTTGACCGATTCCATATTGAAAGGCTCTCCCGATTCCTAACCTTTTTGCAGTCCACGGAAGAGGGCGGACGCACCATGCTCGATCATACGATGGTCGTTTTTGGTTCCGGAATGAACAGCGGGGAGAAGGGCGATCATAGTCCCAAGAATCTGCCTCTGTTGGTTTCGGGCGGCACTGCTTGGGGACTGAAACATGGGCAACATCTGTCGCACAATCCGGACAAACATCCGCCACTGTCGAATGTGCTGTTGACGGTGATCCAGAAGATGGGTGTGGAGACTGGGAAGTTTCAGGATGCGAGCGGGACGTTTACGGGATTGG
>CAISOI010000149.1 GCA_903886985.1 uncultured Chthonomonas sp. | reverse complement strand
CTGCCAGTGATAATAACCTTGGCATGAAAGTAAATGGTAGTCCCCTAAAATCTTGGTCCAACCCCGCAGCATAAACCAACACCCCGCTGTCAGCAAGTCTAGAACAAAGATTCACTACTTTCTCGTCTAGAAACTGAATCTCTTCAATTCCGATCACTTCTGTTCCCGGTTCTATCTGACTCTCGATTTCGGCGGAACTGTGGACAGAGACCGCATTAAACTGATATCCATCATGCGTGCGGACAACCGTGGTATCGCAACGAATATCAAGAGCAGACTTAAAGACCTGTACTTTCTTACGTGCATGCATTGCTCGCCGAACAAGGCGAATGAGCTCTTCTGTCTTACCGGAGAACATACTGCCGGTAATCACGACTAAAGACCCCGTTGTTTTCGCTTTGCCTGCCAAGTTTGACGCTCCTGAAGTTGATTGGTTTCGCGATTGTCGAAATCGTTATCAGTTGATTGTTGTTTCAATTTTACCCCTACAGATTTGCAAGTCCTGGTTCAAAAGAGCAGTTGTTTGACGTATAGGCGGGTTCAAAGTAAAATCCTAATCAAGTAGAAGAGATGGATTAGTTCTACGTGTCAAAGTTATTGGAGACTAACAGATTGTTAACAGCTTGGTTCGATTGCTTTTCCGGTGTTTCCGGCGACATGACTCTGGGAGCTCTGCTTGCAGCAGGAGGCGACGAGGACTATCTCCGATCAGAATTGCAGAAACTTAAGGTTGATGGTTATGACTTATATATCCAATTGACGAACATCAACGGGATTGGTGCCACAGATGTCGACGTCAAATTAACCGTGAAACAGGGACACGGTCGACATCTCAGTGACATTGCAGAGATTTTAGACAATAGCAGTCTGTCAGCCAGCATCCGCGACCGAGCCTTGTCGGTTTTCACAATTCTTGCCGAGGCAGAAGCTAAAGTCCACCAGACAACGGTGGAGAAGATTCATTTTCATGAGGTCGGCGCCTTAGATGCAATTGTGGATATTGTGGGTGCCTGCATCCTTCTTGACAATTTGAAGATCGACCGAGTGGTCTGTTCCCCACTCCCGATGGGACACGGATTTATTGAATGCGCACATGGGACAATTCCGCTGCCTGCTCCTGCTGTCATGGAGGTTCTTCGGGGCATTCCTGTGTACAATGTCAATGTCGAAGGAGAATTAGTCACACCAACTGGAGCCGCGATCGTAAAAACTCTTGCTACGGAATTTGGTCAGATGCCATCCATGAGCGTAAATTCTACGGGCTATGGTTCAGGAAAGAAGCGATTTGGTAACCGGCCAAACTTGTTGCGAGTTGTAATTGGTGAGGAGACATCAACTTTTTCTGCGGAAGATACCGTTGTGCTCATTGAAGCAAACATTGATGATATGAACCCTCAGTTTTTTGATCCTGCCATGGAGACCCTTTTTGCGAATGGAGCCCTGGATGTATTCCACGAACCAATAACCATGAAAAAAGGACGTCCTGCGACGCGGCTAACGGTAATCGGCAAGCCAACTGATGTAGCCCACCTGAGTGAAGTTATATTCCGAAAGACATCAACAATCGGCGTACGATACCAAGAAATGAAACGGTACTGCCTTGACAGACGTTGGGAGACGGTTGAAACAGTGCATGGTGCCGTCAGAATTAAGTTAGGGATTCTTCGCGGGGAAGTAGTGAACGTAATGCCAGAATTTGAAGATGTAAAATCAATAGCAGTGGCGAGTGGACAGAGTGTGCAATTGGTGAGCGATGCTGCCCGAGCGTCCTATTTCGACCTCTACAAGGAGTCCTGAAAACAATGCCGGTGGATCCACCTCGAATTTTCTGCCCACGCTGTAGGGCCAACAATTTTCTTGGTCAAACGAACTGTTGGCAATGTGGCTCCAGCCTGCCCCCTCCTGAGGCGAGTGGCTATTCACCTTCTTCCGCATCGCCGCCAGCAAATATGGCTCGTGGAGCGCAACTGCAGCCACCTCAACCTTATGTGCCCGCTCCCCAGTGGACGTCTCCTCAAGCATTTCCGCAAACTTCGAGTACCGGGTCGAACCGCGTAATTTGGTTCGCGGTAGTTCCGGCGGTTCTCGTACTTGTTGGGGTAATTTTATTTTTGGTCTTGCGGCTTAATGCCAAACAGGCACTACCGAAAGATGATTTGCAAGCTCAAATAGAACGGTTAAAAGCTCAGCAGGGAGCCATGATGGGTCAAAAGAGTTCGGAAAGTCTTGATACGGAGTCAGATCAGACAACCCAAGAGGCAAAGCGAGAGATTCAGAGACTGAAAGATAAAGCGGGTCTTCAAACTCCACAAGCTGACATCAATGGAGACATTCGACTTCAGTCAGGTGGCAAAATATCAACCGAAGAGTGGAACAAAGCCCGAAGTTCAATCCGGAAATCCAGCACCTACAACCCACCGTAATTAGTTCTGTGCGGAAGTCGGTTCCTTGAATGTCCAGTGTTTGTTGGCGAAGAAGTTCCAGAACACAACCACCGCTGTTGCAACGAGAGTAGCTACAATGAATAGTGGCTTAGAATTGAAATTGCCGTGGATCGAACCGGTATTTGTGAAGATGACCAACTTCATAATAGCAAGGTTCAAAAGGTATCCAACAAGGTTGACGGAGAAGAACATAGCATATTGTGTATGATGCTCACGTTGACCGACAGCGTCAAACGTCCAATGACGATTCCAAAAGAAACTATTTGTCACGGCGAGGGTGAATGATACAGTTTTTGCAATCTCCCATTTGACACCCATAATGAATGTCAATACAAAAGAGATACCAAAATCTATGGCAAAACTTGAAAAGCCGACGACGCAAAAGCGAAGAAACTGCTGTACTTCTGGACGTTTGAGGACGGATGGTTTTCCTACATCTGACATTAGTAATGGTAGACTTTCAAAAAGGCAATTTCGACAATTGCGGAATATTAACCCTATTTTACCACACGGTTAATAACCCGACTAACGACGACAACCACTACAAAAGGAACGAAGCAATCTTCTCACCGTCGTGAAACATCCACTATGTTCCCAATCCCATTGCAAAGATCCGACTTAGCAGTACGTACAAAACTCACTAACATACTTAGACCATGGTTAATTCTGGCTATGGTCTGTATTGGATTTTCCATCTCCCCATCGTTTCGATCCATCTTTTGGACAATGGATTATCTGCCAAACATTCCACAACAGGCAGCTACCACAGTTGTGCTTGCCGTTGGAATGACCTTTGTAATTCTGACAGGCGGGATTGACTTATCCGTTGGATCCGTACTAGCGCTCTGTTGCATTACTCTCGGTATGGCTGTTAAAACTGGCATTCCACCGTTTATCGGATACCTCGTATCATTCCCTATCGGTGTGACCGGGGCAATGATGATACCGATTTCAAACTTATCAACCCAGAAGACTCTTGCAGTGCGCTCAGTAATATGCTTGGCTGTCACATACATTATTGGACAACTCGTTTTGCGTGGAATTGCAAATGGAACCAGACTTGAGGGAGCTTTGCTCATCTGTCTTCTCACTGGCATATCCTGTGGCCTAATTAATGGGTTGGCAATCACCATCGGAAAAGTACCTCCATTCATTGCCACGCTTGGTATGTTGACTGCCGCGAGGGGCTTGACTGTATTTGCAACCGATGGAAACAGTATTTCCGGACTTCCACTGAGACTACAATTTTTTGGCACCGGTTGGACGTTGATCCTATGCAGCCTCATCGTAGTTGCAGGCGGAGCAATAGTGCTCTCAAAAACAAGCATCGGGCGGTATATCTACTCTATTGGAGGCAATGAAGATGCAGCGCATCTATCGGGCGTAGATGTCAGTTTCGTTAAGACGCTGGCATACACTATCAGTGGATTTACTGCCGCAATCGCTGCCATCCTCGTTACGGCAAAGTTCATGGTTGCGGATACAGGTGCGGGGTCCGGCGGCGAACTTAGTGCCATCGCGGCAGTAGTAATCGGCGGCACAAGCCTTGCTGGGGGCAAGGGGGGAGTTGTTGGCAGTCTCGTTGGCGCGTTAACAATTTCGGTGTTGACAGCAGGATTAGTTCTTACCGGTACAAAAGATACTTTACAAGGTGTCGTCATTGGAATGGTTATAGTTCTGACTGTCATGGTCGACCGTATTCGAAAATAGTAGTACAGTGGATACTTATTGAGGAGAT
>CAISOI010000148.1 GCA_903886985.1 uncultured Chthonomonas sp. | reverse complement strand
TGCTAAAGACACATGGAGTGGCACAACAAACGATAAAGACGATTTCGCACAGGGAATTGTTGGGTTAAATAACGTTTGGGCGATGACACAACCCTGGACGGGCGGTACCGCCAAACGCATTGCTGACGAGACCGAGTTCTTTGCACGGACACAATTTAACTTCTACAAAGAGATCGGCAATTACTACCGAAATGAACTCGGATGCAAGCAAGTCATCAATGCATCTAACTGGACTACTGCTGATACTACGCGTCTTAACGATATTGAACGTTGGACATATGCTGCGAATGATGTGCTTGCAGTCAACAAATACACCGGCGGAGTGCACACTGGTGACAATAATGGCTGGCGGATTGATCCTGGACACCACTTCACCGCTGAATCTTGCCTCCTGAATCCCCGCAATCTACCTACCAATCTGAAGCAGACTGTGGGACACCCCATGCTGGTTACGGAAAGCACATGGGTTAGCCCAGAACCGTACCAATCTGAAGGACCAATGCTGATAGCCGCGTATTCTGCCCTAACGGGTCTCGATGCGTTTTACTGGTTTTCTGCTACGGCTCCGCAATACGAATCCGATCCTTACTTCAATTTCCTCAATTCCAATGGCCAACATCCCCTCTATAAATGGACTTGCTCGACTCCAACCCTAATTGGCTCCTTCCCAGCAGCTGCACTTATGTTCCGCAAGGGTTACATTCGCGAAGGCAAGCCCGTCGTCCACGAAGAACGTACCCTGTCACAACTTTGGCAGAGGGAGATTCCAGCAATTTCGGAAGATCGCAGTTTCGATCCCAATAGATACGCGGGCAACACTGTTGAGAAAAATGCTATCAAGAATGGCATCGATCCATTGGCATTTCTTGTGGGACCGGTAGAAGCGAAATATGGGGGCGACCCATCGAAGTCTATAGTAACAGACCTCTCTGCATTTGTCGATCACAATGCCAGAACGATCAAAAGCAATACCGGTGAGATAGCGCTAGACTACGGAATTGGATTGTGCAAAATTAACACAACTCGAGCACAAGGTGCCACGGGATTTTTTGCAAAGGCAGGAGAAGTCAAACTGAGTGATCTATCTCTGAAAATAGCTAATGAATATGCATCCGTAGCAGTTGTGAGCCTCGATGGATTGCCGCTTGCCACAAGCAAAAAGGCTTTACTTCAAGTTGTAACTACCGCACGCCCAACAGGCTGGAGCTCAAAACCATCCGAATTCAAATCCGATGATGGAAAACAGAGCTTTAAGGGTTTCGAGATCGAGAAAACCGGTAAAATGCCTTGGAGAATGGTAACAACAAACGGCACAGTCTCATTACGAACTTCAACCCTATCGAAAGCCACAATCCTGGACGCCGCCGGATTTCCGGTCAAGATGGTTGAAGGAATTGATCATACCAACGGCAGATTGTCATTCCAATTACCTGCTGATGCGATGTACATATTGTTGGATTAATCCTAAGAAGCACGGAAGCGAGCAGTCTAAATGAATGTGTTAGTACTGGGCGGAACACAGTTTGTTGGTCGCCATATAGTTGAGTCCCTGTTATCGGCTGGACACAATGTGACGACCCTCACGCGCGGAAAGTCACCAGATGAACTACCGGCCGTCGTGGAACGCTTAGTTGGGGATCGCAATAGCGGATCCGAAGGACTGAGCGCGCTCCTAGGTCGTAACTGG
>CAISOI010000147.1 GCA_903886985.1 uncultured Chthonomonas sp. | reverse complement strand
TGACGAGTTGGCAGTTGGTGTCCTGCGAAGGAGTGTTTAGCTTGCTGACAAGTTAGCAGGTCAAAAGCAGATGCTTCGTGCCTCAGTATGCCGAGTTGGCAGTTGGTCTTCTGCGAAGGAGCGATTTAGCTTGTTGACAGGTTGTCAGGTCAAAAGCAGATGCTTCGTACCTCAGCATGACGATTTGGCAGTTGGTGTTCTGTGATGGAGCGCTTTAACATTTTTACAAGTTGCAGGTCAATTCTTAACTCATAATAAAGGAACACTGTCATTCTGAGCGAAGCCTTCCAAAAGTCGCTGTTTGTCCAAACATTGTTGGCGAAGTGAAGAATCTGTTTTTGACGTTGGCTTGTCAAAGTCAAAAGCAGTCCCTTCTTGCTTCAACATCAATTAATACAACCAGATTAAAATTGAAGATACTTTATTCTTGCCGTAATATAATATTGGTTTCTTGTGGGAATGGTTAATGGTGGCAAAATCGTATTGGGTCTATATTTTGGCGAGTAAGTCGCGGAGGCTGTACGTAGGTATTACGAATGACCTTACCCGGAGAGTACACGAGCACAAGAACAGTGCATTCATTGGGTTCACTTCCAAATATCAAATTAATAGGTTGGTCTACTTCGAAGAGTTTAGTAATCCTTCAGATGCAATTTCTCGGGAAAAAGAACTAAAGGGTTGGTTACGGATTCGAAAAATTGAACTGATTGAAGAAATCAATCCGACGTGGGAAGATCTGTTCGACGGAAGATAATAGTAGTAGGTCGATAAAATGTCAATGATCGTAAGACGCAATTGGTTGTTATTGTAAGTACAACTTGTAACCAGTGTCATTCGGATCATAACCTCCCCGAAGTCACTGGCGAAGGGGAGATTCCTCTCTTGACATTGCCTTTTGGAAGGTCAAAAGCAGATGCTTCGTTCCTCAGCATGACGAGTTGGCAGTTGGTGTCCTGCGAAGGAGTGTTTAGCTTGCTGACAAGTTAGCAGGTCAAAAGCAGATGCTTCGTACCTCAGCATGACAGTTTGGCAGTTGGTGGTCTGCGAAGGAGCGATTTAGCTTGTTGTCAGGTCAAAAGCAAATGCTTTGTGCCTCAGCATGACAGTTTGGCAGTTGGTCTTCTGCGAAGGAGCGATCTAGCTTGTTGACAGGTAGTCAGGTCAAAAGCAGATGGTTCGTGCCTCAGCATGACAGTTTGGCAGGACAGAGCTCCTCCGTTACCTATAAGAACATTCCCTGTGTCCACTGCTTGAACATATAAAGTCTCATTCTGTCACTTCGATATCCCCCACCCTCATACAGTTATCCCTCATGCTACACATCTAATGTTCCTTGGGCTAATGCACAGTTAATGCGAGTAGTCCTAAAATGATCTATTACTACTATCCCTGTCCAACGAAGTGCAGGAATAGTGGCATGACTGAAAAGTTCCCATTCTGGAGAGCATTGTTGCCCTCCGGTATTGAGCTTTGTATATTGAGCCGTTATCAATAAGACGTTAATGAGCACTCATTTTATTTGACCCTGAAGTTGTTGCAATCCCATTTGGAACTGCGGTTCCATTGGATTTTGTTGCGAGATATCAATTGCCAACATGGCTGACTGATTATTCGTGACTGTATTAGGAATTGCCCAAAAATATACTCTTGATATGCGCAGAATTACTTACAAGAGCTGGCAACGAGAACGAGTAAGGATACTCCTCCACTCTTCACGTTCAGCACGGGATTATTTTGTCCCTATCGTTTCAACGTTTAGCAATTTATCCTTTTGAAAGGTGGAAGAATGAAATCTTTCTACATCGATCGCTTATCGGTGAGAGCTGCAAAAATTGCATCTATCTCGATTGCCGCGATGGCGATTAGTTCACTGTCTGCTTCTGCTCAGGTGCTCAATTTGAACTTTGGGCGTGTTAATGACGGCCCCTTGTTTGGTGGTAGTGGGTCCTATACTGGCCAGGGAGCTTATACAGATACAGGCAACAATAAGTGGAATAACCTACTTTGGTCAGGTGGTGCCACACCTCCTTCTGGGTCAACATTGACCAGTTTATCGTATTCCGACAATACTGCCGCATCAGGTGTTTCCATTTCCTTTACAGGATCAGGGATCACCAGTGAAAACTACAACAGTGGAATTGGCACTTCGGAGAACCAGATGCTCTACGGTTTTGCATTATCGAATACGACAAATGCGAACCAAACATCTGTGAATATTTTAGGATTGCTGGCAAATACGAACTATACACTGTACGTTTACGCGCAAAAGTCGAACTCCACTGGAACGACGTTTAAAGTAAACTCTGATAGTTATTCGCTGGCGGGTGGTACGGGCGCCCAGTCTGCTGGATTTGTTCAGGATGTGAACTATCACATTTTTGCAAATGAGGCAACAGATAACACTGGTAAATTGTCCATTAACTGGTATGCAAATCTAACCGGTACCGGCTCATTTACTCAAGGTCCGTTTAATGGATTGCAGTTGGTTAAAGGTGCTGCATCTGTTCCAGAACCTGGTGCAATTGCGCTTGTCGGTGGCATTGCGGTCATTGGCGGAAGCTTGGCAGTGCGTCGCAAGCGTAGGAAATAGTCGAACTTGGTTTAACACTTCTGAGAACTCCCACCCCGATACGGGGTGGGAGTTTTCTGTTTTTCCTGTAGTTCTTAATTCCAATCAAACGAATGGGCCATACTATCACAATGTCAATTCGTAACTCAAAAATGCGGAGCATCAACGCCATTCGTTTTGGGGTTCCTGTATTAATGATTTTGGTTGTAGCGCTGATCGCTTATGAGCCTATTTATTCCAAGATCATGGAAAGTCGCCTCAAAGATTATCTTTCGATATCAGCGGAAGATCCAGCTCGACTTGCAACAATTCTCCGTTTCGGGAAACGAACATTCACGCGGGATCGTCTGAATGAAGCACTATGGATTGAAGCCTATTTTGGAAATGTGAAATCGTGTTCAATCCTAATCGCTGCTGGTGCTGATCCAAAAGGAACGACAGGAGACCAAGACACTCCAATCGCGGCTGCAGTTTCTAATGGAAAGGACAATGTTGCTGAGTTGCTGCTCAGTTTTGGCGCAAACCCTAACCATTCAAAGATGGGTGAACCATTGCTGATAACGGCAATTAGAAGATTCTCAGATATTGCAGCGCAAGATAGCAGTCTGCAAGCCGAAAGATCAGATATGCAGGTGGTTACCGTCTTGCTAAAACATGGAGCTAATCCCAATATTCTCGCGAACGGTCATACTCCTTTGACAATAGCTGCGAAGAAAGGGAACGTTGAATTGATTAAGGAACTTCTCCTTGCCCGCGCGGACCCAGGCATTAAGAACGGCGATGGTCTTACTCCGCTTGCAATTGCGGTTAAAGAGAAACATGAAGATTGTGCGTTATTGTTAAATCTCAATAACAAGAAGTGACCCGGAAGGTTCTGTTGTACGAAGCATCATAACCAAACAAAGAAACCCCTTGCAGCCTTGCAAGGGGTTTCAAGATCATTGAGTAGTTTATCGATTGATAATTGTGCGACGGCGTCTTCGCGCGATCAGCATTCCGCCAATCGACAGTGCTCCAGCAGCACCAGCGGCAATAGCACCAGGTTCTGGAACAGAGGAATTATTGAGATGTGTACTGGTCAACAGGTAATTATCAATATTTGCCTTAAATGTGGATGCAAAAGTTTGGGATTGGGTGTAAAAACCAAATTTAGTGGTTACACCGGATGAAAAGCTTGGAGTGGTTGGATTGGCAGGGTTACCTTCCATTTGATACCATCCGTTTGTACCAAACGAGCCGGACGTTGAATAGTGTGTCCATCCTGAAGCAGTTGCACCAGAAATAGCTACTGCATTTTGATAGGCAAATATGCTTGATCCCTGCTGAACCGCCAAACCAACATTAATATATGGGGCAAACCCGCTCACTGCTTGTGCATCGAACGACAACGTCCAAGAGTCGCCATTAAGTGCGTTTGTATTCGTATAGTCCTGTTTGATATTCTGACCGACGATCATGAAACCGGTTTGAACATTAGAAACCGCGTAATACTCGCCAGGATTACCGCCTGATGTAACTTGTGTGCCAGACGCAACTCCGCTGGTACCATATCCGAGCCAGCCGCTGGAGGTAGTGGTCCAGTTATCAAAAGTTCCGTCGATAACTTGGCTGCATGAAACGACAGGTAAGGAGGCTAATGCTATGCATCCGCCAAGAATTGCCATCGAATTTCGAAAATTGAAAGTGCCAACATTGCTGCGAGTTTGCATTACGCTATAGACTCCTTAGATTAATATTTGCTTTGTATTTACAAAGCAATAGAATATTGCTTGTTTGATGGTACATACGCATCTTATGTGTTGATAAAAGAACATTGCGAGAATAGTTTGTACTTGCATCATTAACTATTCATTAGTGTCGGCAGAAATTGCAACCATTGTTTGTTTGATCGCACATGCGCATTTTATGTGTTGATAAAAGAACATTACGGTAATAGTTTGTACTTGCATCATTAACTATTCATTAGT
>CAISOI010000146.1 GCA_903886985.1 uncultured Chthonomonas sp. | reverse complement strand
TTGTACAACTCTTCCAGATCCAAAATCTAATCCTGCTTTCATGAGACTTTAACTATCATTTTACTTTATCTGCCTGTCAAGAACGCGATACCGGAAATAAAGTTCACTGTGATCGTGATAAAGAGTAATCAATTCCATGTTTAGATAATCCCAATCGTGGAACCCCACTCCCTCAACAGTTGTGGGCATCTCTCGACCTCCCTTTATTTTAGGTGACAAGGTCAAGAAGAATTCGTCCACTAATCCTAAGTTCAAAAACTGGAAGTTAAGGTCTGCTCCGCCCTCAACTGCTAATTTGCGAATTTCAAGGTTAGTGTGCAGCCATTTCACAGCTGATCTCAGATCAACTTCTTCGCTGCCAAACTGCTCGACTCTGTACTTTTTCTTGAGATCATTAACTTGCTCAACAGAAGCAGCACCGGGGAGTAATATAATGACGTTATCAGGAGCGTCCGTAAAAAATCTGTTGGTGAGTGGCAAGTCGCCACTTCGCGATACGACGATACGGTACAAACTAGGATCGTACACTACATTGCCGGGCCTCAATGTCCCAGCACCTATAACTACTGCATCCACATTGGCTTGAATTCTTCTCATCAACATCTGATCGGTCGGACTGCCCAATCCTGTCGCAGTGGAACCTATCGGCCCAACCAATATTTTACCGTCGACCGTTGACACCATGTTAACTACAGTATAGGGCCGACTTGCAGATGATTGCGGAAGCAACAAATCTGTATAAAGCGTCTGAGGGTCGATTGTACTTCCCGAAGAATCTAATAGTTTTGCAAGAGACACACTTTTCTCCACATCTATAACAAACAATTAACAGTCTCACACCGACTATTTTGCCGTTATACCTTAATCTCAATTCGATAGTTGCCTCGACTGGTATTCGTCTATTCAATACCATTTCTTGCACGGGCAAGGACAATATGCCACAATCCCAAGATTGAGGTACCCCAATGATTCCGCTACAAAATAATATGCGGACACGACGATTTCCCGTAGTCACCGTGTCCCTTATAGTAATGAATCTTATCTTTTTTGCTTTGGACAGATTGACGTCCCATGTGGAACCCACTCTTGTCCCCACAAAGTCGGGAGAGATGCGACAGGTTTTGCTTCTATTGGGAGGTATTTCTGACCACTACTCGATGATCCCAAAGTATATTGTCACTGAGTTCTCCAGATACTGGACCACCATTTTCATTGCGTTCTTCCTACACGCAAACTGGCTGCATGTTGGCGGCAATATGTTGTATCTCTGGATTTTTGGAAGTTGCGTTGAAGACACTATCGGCAAACCGAGGTACCTCGTGCTCTATTTTGCTTCCGGATTGATTGGAGCTTTCGCTCACATTTACTCCGATGTAACATCAACAGTTCCCGTGGTTGGAGCCAGTGGGGCCGTAGCAGGACTAATGGGAGCATACATAGTACTGTTTCCAAAAGCAGAGATTTTGACGATCGTTCCAATATTTTTCATCGGTACCGTAATGGATGTGCCTGCACTTGTCGTAATAGGATTCTGGGCTGTATTGCAATTCATCAACGCAACATGGCTTGGC
>CAISOI010000145.1 GCA_903886985.1 uncultured Chthonomonas sp. | reverse complement strand
TAAAGGTGCCTCTGAGAGGGCAGAGGAGAGGGAGGCGGACATGGCTAGGGACCTGCGCTTGCTGCGCTCTGCCGCAGAGGCAGAGGCTCTTGACCACACATTGCGAACTCCAGTTGAAGTCGAGAAGTATTTGAATAAACCGGTATTGGCGGTTATTCCTCAAATGGCACTGCCTCGTACCAGCCGCAAAGCGCTCGGTGCAATGAATAACCGACGAGCTATCGCTCCGAAAGATACCGGAGTTTCTGAGACATGATCGTCGTCAAGAGTCCATCGTCTTAATTCGAGGTGCCCGCGAGAAACTGGGTTTCGCGCGGGCATATCGTTGGAAAGTGGTCGACAATTTACAATTTACTTTTCATTAAGTTCGAAGTTTCGCCAGATCATTGATGATTCAGAAAAAGTAGTCAAGCATGCTCAGTGTTGAGCTTGAACGTCCTAACAATATCCTCGCTTAGCGAGTTGAATTATAATTGCCGAAGGAATACTAGATGCACCCAATGGATGAGACCGTTGAGTCTCAGGATGCCAAAAAGGACGAGAAGCTCAGTAAGCTGGATAAACAGGACAACCTGGTCCAGCGCGAACACGATATTGACGAAGAACTCAGCGCGATTGCCGCTGAAGCCGGATTGCAAGGAACCAATCGCAGCCTTGTGCCGGAAGAATATGCACGATTGCACGCGGATATTGAACGCGCCGCTAATCCAGCTCGCTGTTTTGTGGTAGGAGTTACTTCTGCCGTTTATGGTGAAGGCAAAACTACCGTTGCTATGAACCTTGCCACTACAATGGCCCAAAACTCAGAGGCTCGCGTAACCCTGGTTGATTTCAATTTGCGTAACTGGGATCTCCAGACTCGTCTCAATTTAGATGGTGTCACTGGTTTGGTAGACGTTCTCGAAGGCGCGGAAGACGATCTTAACGCCATCGTGCAAATGACCGAGTTGCCCAACCTACGAATTGTCCCAGCGGGCCGAGCGGCAGCTAATCCTGCGAGGTTAGTTCGTAGTTCACGGCTTGTTCAGGTTGTAGGTGCTCTCAAACAGATGAATGACTTTATCGTTATGGATATGGCGCCTGTATTGCCTGTTGCGGATACGAAAAGTCTCGCAAAAATGTTGGATGGCGTTGTCATTGTCGTTCGCGCTGGAATTACGCCTCGCGAGATTGTTGGACGCGCAATGGAAGCGGTCGGACCAGATAAAGTCCTTGGAGTTGTGCTCAATGGTGTAGGTTCCGCAATGCCGCGATGGATGCAGCGGTATTTCTCGTAAGAAGAGGTCTGCTATGAAGGTACATCTTTCCAGCGGATTAATTGGTCCGGTCATTCTGGCCGTCTCATTACCCCCACTCATTTTTTGGGGATTGTGTACTCTTTACCTGTTAGGACTGGCATTTGCCGCAGTTGTTCGTCGACGGAGAGTGGATCAATCCAGCGAGACACTTCGCAGCTTCTGCCTGATGATTCCCGCTCACAACGAATCGATGAATCTCGGATCGGTTTTAGAACGTCTCTCTTCGATTGATTACCCTAAAGATAAACTCACTACGGTTGTAATTGCAGATAACTGCTCAGACAATACTGCCGACATCGCTCGCCAATTCGGCGTAACAGTGCTTGAGCGTCACCATGAAGAGCTACGCGGAAAAGGCTATGCCCTTGAATGGGCGATCAATCAACTATTAGACGATCCACGAGCGTTCGACGCTTTCGTAATCATGGATGCGGATTCAGTACTCTCGTCCAATTTTTTTCACACAATGAATGCTGGTCTTGCAAACGGTCATCAAGTTTTGCAGGGCTACTACGGAGTTTTAAACACGGGTGACACTTGGCGTACGCGATTGATGGCCGTCGCCCTTGCACTTGCACATTACGTAAAGCCGCTTGGACGAATGGCTCTCAAACTCTCCGATGGCCTTAAAGGCAACGGTATGGTCTTTAGTCGATCTGCTCTTGTAGCAGTTCCATGGTCCGGCGAGAGCGTCACAGAAGATATCGACCACACCCTGAGATTAATGGACGCCGGTATTCGAATTGAATTCGTCCCAAATGCCACGGTGGAAGCACAAATGCCCACAACGGGAGATCAGGCGGCATCTCAAAGACAGAGGTGGGAAGGAGGTCGTTATGGTCTTCTTAAACGAGCATTCACTCTGCTTTTCAAGTCAGTCACAAAGCTTGATCGAGTAGCTGCAGATAGAGCTATTGAACTTATTATTCCGCCATTTGCGGAGCTCTTTGCAGTGCCCGTTCTATTTTTGGGAATTACGGGAGTTGGTATTCTGCTGAATCCAAGTGTTGCCATATTGACCACTCTATTGCGATTATGGCTCTTGATTCTATTGGGCGAGACAGCTTATCTGATATTGGGAATAGTCATTGCAAAAGTACCGTTCAAGACTTATTCATCCCTACTTTTTGCCCCATTCTATATCCTTTGGAAGATTGTCGTAGTAGGAAGCCTTGCTGTTAATAAAGGCGTTGGTGGATGGCGGAGAACGGAGCGCAGAACCCTTTGAGTACTCAAGACACAAAATTTGTTCGGCGGCCTGTTGCAATTTTAGGGGTTCCAGTAGACAGTTTTCGGATGAACGAGGTTTTGGACCTCATTGATGAGTTCATTAAAGTGGGTGGAATCCATCAGATTGCTACAGCTAACACCGATTTTCTGCTGAAATCCCATCAGGACCCGGAACTCAGAAGAATCCTACGCAGGTGTGATCTTGTTGTTGCAGATGGGATGCCGTTGGTTCTTGCTTCCAAGTGGCTGCGTTGCCCAATACCAGAGCGTGTCACAGGCGCAGATCTCGTGCCAATGCTCGCTGAACGAGCTGCACAGAAGGGATACCGAATTTTCATGCTCGGTGCTCGACAAGAAGTTGCAGATCGTGCGCGAGTCGTATTGGAAACGAATAATCCAGGAATTCAGATTGTCGGGCAGTACTCCCCTCCCCCGGCAGATATCTCCAAAATGGACAATCAGAACATTCTCACCCAGATTGAGGCGAGCAAGCCAGATATCCTACTTGTTGCGTTCGGCAATCCTAAACAAGAGAAGTGGATATCAATGCTTCGCGATGCACTCACTGTTCCGGTATGCATAGGAATCGGAGGGACGTTTGACTTCATTGCCGGGGAGATTCCGCGAGCACCAAAATGGGTTCAAACAATCGGTATGGAGTGGTTTTACAGGTTTCTTCAGGAACCCAATAGAATGTTTAGCCGATACTATAATGACATTGTCTTTTTCGGGAGACATATTCAGAAGCAGATTGACTTGATGAAAGTACGTCCCGTAATTGATGAATGCAGCGTTGTAACCAAAGTGATGAGCGGGAAAAGTGCTATCATCGCCAGCGGGAACTTCGAACTTGCTGCCAGCAACTTACTTGGAGATGAACTTTACCGAGTGGTTGGTGAGTCAGACGATATTATTTTGAGCATGGCAGACGTCGAATACATTGACAGCAGTGCTCTGGGCTCCATTTTGATTACTGCCGCAAAGTGCCGAAGGCTCAACAAACAGTTTGTTATAACGGGAGCCAAACGACAGCCACTGTGGTCCATGGAGTTTGCAGGAGTTCTCGAAGACGCGGAAATTGCGCGAACGTTGACAGATGGGCTGGCAGGTCGACTCGTAAAGGCTAAGGAATAAGCCACCAATGAAATACGATATGCAGATGCTCTTTGTGTTGGTATTCATCGGGCTAAAAAAGAACAAACTTGATGGACGCGGATGGTTCTGGGTATGTCTATTCGTCGCCACATGGATCATCTATTGCTGGTTGCGAGCGTAAAGGCACAGGGTCGGTATGGCGTGACTGTCATACACCGGAAACGCACATATGAACGATAACTATATTCCTTCAGACGGTTCCGGGACGGCGGATAAATCGCTGGCAAGTGGCTCATCAGCAGCCACAAATCCACCGTCAAAAGCGGACAAAGTACGAGATATTTTACGTGCAGACCTTACTGCGTTTCACTTTCGGTTAAGAGTACTCAACTTCCTAATCTACTTTTTACCGCATTTGAGTATGAACAGACTAAGAACCCAATTATACAGGCTCTTCGGATTCAATATCGGAAGATGTTCCCATATTATGGGGACAATGAATCTGGAAGGTCCTGGAGACATCTATTCCAAACTAAAAATAGGGATGGAGTGTCAGATAACCACACCGTTTTACGCAGACCTAAGCGGCAATATCGAGATTGGTATTGGGGTATCCATTGGCAACAATGTCGTATTTGTAACTGCTACGCACGAAATGAACTTTCCTTCACGGCGGTGCGGGCTGGTTGGTACCAAGGACATTGTAGTAGAGGATGGCGCATGGGTTGGTGCTTGTGCAACCGTTTTGCCGGGCGTCACAATCGGAAAGGGAGCAGTGGTCGCAGCAGGTGCGGTTGTTGCTGCCGATGTAGCGCCACACACCCTTGTTGGTGGAGTACCCGCGAAGTATATCAAGGCATTGCCCGTGGAGACCAATTAGATGGGCATGCCAATAGATTGGGACACGCCCCGTTTTGCAGCGTTGCTCTTTGCTTCTGTTCTTCTTGGTTTTACCTTGAAGATCACCCTTTCAAAAGAGACTGGCTACCAAGATGCCAAACCGATCCCCGTCGAAATGTCGATTTATCAGGGCAATTTAGAGGCGGGCTGGCAAGATTGGTCGTGGGCGAACCATATGCTCCAATCGGGAACTGTTATTCACGGTGACCATGCTTCTATCAAAATGGTCCCAGAAGGTTATAAAGGGGTCTATCTGCACAAAGATGATGTGGATACCCGCAGATTTAAATCGCTTTGGCTCTGGATCAATGGAAGTGGAAAAGGGGGACAGAAAATTGACGTAATGGCTGTGGACAGGTCTAAGAAGTTTGGTCCAAAGGTCGATATTGGTCGCTCTACGTCTGCAGGTGCTATTCCTCCCAATCGCTGGGTCTTGGCAATCATCCCACTCGAGAAACTCAATGCAAGTAAAACCAACATCACAGGATTTGTGTTTGCGGATAGCACTGGCAAACTGCAGGACCCGGTATACCTATCTGACATAAAATTGGTGGGCGACGCCGAAACCGGCCCCAACTATGTTAGCCTCGATGTAGATGTCCGGAGGGATGTTCACCCCATTAGTCCTTATATTTACGGATTGGCTCATACCTCACGAGAAGAGCTGCTGGACCTCGGAATAAAATCGCATAGATGGGGCGGCAACCCGAACTCCCGATACAACTGGGAGATAAATGCATGGAATCACGCACGAGATTGGCAGTTCAGTAACTATGGGAACCAGAAAGCGGAAGACCGTGTCCCCGGTTCCGTTGCCGATGGCCATATCATGACAAATCGTCTGGTTGGCGCAGCCACCATCATGACTATTCCAACAATTGGATATGTTGCAAGAGACATAAGCGATTCAAGCAGGTCAGAAGGTGTTCCCGCAGAAGGCGGCAACAGCATCTCGAACGGAAGCGAAGCGATTCACGGATATAATCCCGCCACAAATCAGCTTAGAACAAGTGTTAAGTCCTTCGCGCGCAAACGCAAACAGTTTGTTTACCCACCCGACCCGACCGACAATGCTGTTTACCAAGACGAATGGGTAAACCATCTCGTTCAAAAGTTTGGTAAGGCTGACTCGGGTGGCGTACAATTTTATGCGATGGATAACGAGCCGGATATTTGGGACAGCACGCATACCGATATTCATCCCGCACGAATGGGATACGATCAGCTGCTAACAACCTTTTTGGAATATGCGACCGCCGTGAAGGATGTCGACTCCACTGCCAAGATAACTGGACCAGTATCCTGGGGGTGGACCGGTTATTTCCATTCTCCAAAGGACCGCCCAAACTGGAATGCCCGCCCCGATCGCAAGGCACATGGAGATTTACCCTTCATCCCGTGGTTTCTACAAGAGGTAAAGCGACACGACGCGAACACCGGCAAACGTACGTTGGACGTTCTCGATATTCACTATTACCCGCAGGCAGGGGGGGTTTTTGACAACAAGACCGACGCCTCCGTAAATGCTGCCCGAATACGTTCCGTAAAGTCATTGTGGGATAGCAACTATCGTGATGAGTCTTGGATTGGTGACACTATTCGCCTCATACCGCGTATGAATGAGTGGATCAATCAGTACTATCCCGGTACGAAGCTTGGTATTACTGAATGGAATTTTGGTGCCGACACGACTATGAATGGGGCCATTGCAATAGCAGAAACCCTCGGGGTATTTGGAAAGAATAACGTCTATCTCGCAAATTATTGGACTGCTCCGAAGCCTAAGTCACCAGGATATTTCGCTTTCAAATTGTTCGGCAACGTGGATGGGTCCGGTACGGGATTTGGCGACAAGAGCGTCTTTAGTCAGAGTTCTAATCCAGACGAAGTGAGCATTTTTAGTTCTATTGACAGTCAAACTCAGAAGCCCATACTTATCGTTATTAACAAAAATCCCGCAAGGGATGTTCCTGTGCGAATGAAGATCTCTGGAACAAATGTTACGTCAAACATGGTCGCGTATCGCTACAGTGATCGGGAACCGAACACCATTGAAAAGATTTCGGATATAGACTTGAAAAGTGGCGAGGCACTGTTTATTGCAAACAGATACTCCATATATCTGTTGAAATGCAAGTGATAGCAAGATGATCAAGTCACATACAGTTGCGGGAGTTGTTACTAAAAGGTACCATTTCCTGATTACATCCAAGAGTGGTTTGGCAATTGTCAAAATGATGACCATTCGTTTCAAAAGGTATTCGAAGTAGATGAATTACCCGACAGTCGATCAATTTAGAAAAGATCAAAATTTTCGTAGCGGTCTTTTACTGTTTGCACTCGTCGTAACAGTCTTCTTGATTGTCGGGATGGTCGGTGCTTTCGTATGGTTCAATGTCTCGTGGTTCATAGCAGTTCTTGCAGCTTTAGGTGTATTCGGCGTCTGCGCCATCCCGGTTCTTGTTTGGAATAACCCTAAATACGGCTTCTATACACTATTCTTTGGTACGATGGTTTTCGAAGGTGTGACCAACGGATATGGTGCTTCTTCAATTATTCCTACGTCTTACGTGCCATTCTTCTGGAATCTGAACAATCTCGGTC
>CAISOI010000144.1 GCA_903886985.1 uncultured Chthonomonas sp. | reverse complement strand
TTCCCACGCCAGTTCCCATTGTTCGCAGTAATCCAAAACTCACCACTAAACGACCGAGCCGCACTTGTCACTGTAGTCCCTGCAGGCAGTCCCCGCAGGTTCAGATCGGCTGGCAGCACAAGCGTGTGTGGGCTCACTCCCTCCCGTCCTTTGCGCAACCGAAACTGTGTCCCTTTCTCATCAGGAATTACAACATCGGTTGATGTCACCGGAACACTGGGTAAGCCCTTCAATTTGCCATTTGCGGACGTGAATTGCTCGGAAAGAAGTTGACCGTATGTCGTGGACCGTTGCGCCTGCGCACTACATTTCGCAAAAGAAAACATCACCAAAACAGCAAATGTGCTGACCAGGGACTTCTTTCTTTTTGTAAAAATGGTTCGGGATGCTGTGTGTAAAAGAAAATCGGTGCGGAGAGACGTGAGTAACATAAAGGGATCAACCTGCCTATCAAGAATTCATAACTCGTCGATAGAGGTCAATACGGCAGAATGGAGCAAGACTCCTGTATTTTGTGGGGCAAGGGAAGTTTTTATATCGATGAACTAATTGTTCATTCTCACATCCCACACAACGCTCTTGATACCAGAATGCTGATGAATTATCTTGCGTATGATTTCGCTCTCATGCTCCAGATTAACTTCTGGATGCGTCCTCAAGGCCGAGATCGACCCACGGAAGTAACAGACTCCGTGAATCACACGGACATCCAACCGCGTCGCGTCAATGTATCGACGGCTAACTTCTCGCTGAATATTGCGAGTCATTCGTGCATCTTCTAGTGCCATAGATTACTCCTGTTAGACAGAGTAATACTTACAATGACTGTTCCAAAATCCTCACCGAAATCGGATCACCTTAACACTCTCCCACGTTCTGGAAGTCTGTCTCGGCACTGTAATACTCTTGCTTCGGCACAATCATTGTCCGTATTGCCTTGCAGTTGTAAAAATCAGATCGTACTGTTTCGATATAGCAGAGTTGCAAATATTCCGCTTTGCGACCAACGTATTCAAAACCATTATACTTGACGACCACCAATTAAAAAGGTTCGTTAATGTTAATTCGGTCACAGCAATCTAACAAAAACTTCGCAATCGCAATGCATTCGCCGTTACAATTAGCGACACGCCCACATCCCCAAAGACTGCCAGCCACAACGGCAATCCAACCGATACCGCGACCAAAATCAATATGCCCTTCGTCAAAAGACTGAACCATATGTTCTGCAGCATTATCAACCGTGTCTCTCTACCTAACCGTATCAAAAATGGCAGTAACGCAAGATCGTCATGCATTAGTGCGATATCCGCCGTTTCAATTGCAACATCCGATCCTGCGGCTCCCATCGCAATTCCCACAGTTGACAACGCCAAAGCGGGCGCATCGTTGATTCCATCACCCACCATCGCGACTTCGCCATTGGCACCCAGTAATGTCCGCACATGAGTCAATTTGTCATCCGGCATTTGTTCCGCATTACATTCAGTCACTCCAACCTGTTTCGCAACCGCGTCCGCCGATGCGCGATTGTCACCAGTAACTATCGAAAGTGTGCCAATACCAATATTTCGTAATTCACCAACAATCTCAGCGGCGTTGGTTCGAACACTGTCCGAAACCAAAAATGCACCTATGACCTTCTCGGAATCCGCAAGCAGTACCACGGAGCCGCCCTCATTCCTGAGTTCCGTATCAACGGACCCCACGGAATCTGTCACCAGACCCAATTGCCGCATGAATCTCAGATTGCCAACACTGTAGCGAACACCTTCGACCTCAGCAAACGCGCCCATCCCAGTTTCCGCCCGAAAGTTCTCCACCTTCAGGTGCCGATGCTTATTCACACGGTGATTCTCGCTCGCGAAAGCCTTAGCAATGGGGTGCTCCGAGAGACTTTCCACGGCCGCCGCAATCGCGATCAAATCTTCTCTGCTAATCTCTGCCGTCGCCACACTCTTTGCAACATGAAACTGACCAGATGTTAAGGTTCCAGTCTTATCAAACAGAATTGCTTTGATGCGACCAATCGCTTCAAGATAAGCTCCGCCCTTAATCAGCGCACCCCGTCGCGAAGCAACCCCAATTCCTGTGACAACGGCAACGGGAGTACTGATTACCAGTGCGCATGGGCAGGCGATAATCAATAACGACAGTCCCCGCAGGCACCAAAAATACCAGTCTGGCTTAACATGGCTGATCATCGAAAATAGAGGTGGCAATACCGAAACTGCTAGTGCCAGCCCAACAACCGCGGGCGTATACCGAGATGCGAACCTGTCAATCAACTGCTGAGTGGGAGCGCGTTGAGCCTGTGCCTCTTCCACACGATGCACGATAGTCGCAAGAGTCGTGTCGGCATATCTACAAA
The DNA here is from genome assembly GCA_903886985.1 of uncultured Chthonomonas sp. Taxonomy (GTDB): domain Bacteria; phylum Armatimonadota; class Chthonomonadetes; order Chthonomonadales; family CAJBBX01; genus CAISOI01. The sequence continues at coordinate 1,033 of CAISOI010000144.1, read as the reverse complement.
TGGCGCGAAATTCAATGGCACCATTTCCATTCAAGCTGCCGGCAAAAACCTTGTCCCCGACAATCTTTTCAACCGGACTCGACTCACCAGTAATGGGAGCCTCATTCAGGAAGGAAGTCCCCACTGTAATCACTCCATCAACGGCTACGCGCTCGCCCGGCTTAACACTTACAATGTCTCCGATATTTACCTGCTCCACCGGCAATGCCTGCACACCATCACGAGTCACCACCGAAGCCGTCGTCGGAGAAAGCTGCATGAGCGAGCGAATAGACTCACGTGTCCGATCCATCGCCCCGATCTGCAAACGATTACCAACCCCGAAGAGTGCCACAACTGACGCAGCCTCCAACCAATCACTCATCGCAATTGCGCCGATGACCGCAACGGACATCAACACGTTCATATCTAATGCGCGCGATTTGACGGCAGCGATAGCACTTCGCGCCGTCGCCCAACCTCCCACCACTATCGCGAGACCGAGAATTGCTTTCGACGCAATCGAATTTCCACCCAGCAGCCCACCCGCGACAGTCAACACCACCGATGCAGCCACTTTCCAGTTTCGCAGAATGAATTGATTTGCTACGGTACTCGGCTTCCGAATGGAACCCGCTTCGTCCTTGTGGTTGAATTCCACCGGGCACGCCCGAACTCCATGCCCCTGTACAGCCTTGCAAATTTGGGCTAACTCCACCTGCGTACCGTCGTACTCAACGTGCATCTGAGAAACTGCAAAATTCGCTCCAGCCCAAATGACACCGTTCAAACGGTTAACTGTCTTTTCAATGCTCTTGGCGCAGTCAGGGCAATCCAAATCCTCTAGTGCAATGGTCTTATGCTGTACATGAGTCGAAATATCCGCGCCGATTCGCTTCGCCTGCTCCTCAATCTTGCTGAACGTGACCACGTCGGGATCATACTGAATGTTGATGTTGGTCAATTTTGTGTCGACCTGAACACCCCGCACCCCCTTCAACGTTGTCAGCTCAGTCTGAAGCCGATGGACGCAACGTTCACAATCAATCACGCC
>CAISOI010000143.1 GCA_903886985.1 uncultured Chthonomonas sp. | reverse complement strand
TGTTTGTAATCATCGTTTTGCTGACGTTTGGAGCTATCAAATATTCTGATAAGCACGTTCATTACAGTGGTGGATAGAGGACGAGTGAGTTGAACGAAATTAACAAAAAAACTCCGTCTGCTCCAGGGCGACAGCGCAACCCATTACTTTTGCACGCCGCGCTGATATTGCTCGCCGCAGTCTTCTTTTTCCCTTTCTACTGGATGTTAATCACGTCCCTCAAGCCAGTGGATGAGACAATGAAAGTTCCGCCAGTCTATTTCCCAAGTCACTTTGTCTGGCAGAACTATCCGCGCGCATGGTCCTACCAGTCTGACAAATTGGGCTATGTTCCCTACCTGCTCTATTTCCGAAATACGCTGTTGCTCTGCGCTCTAACTGTAACCGGAGCGGTGCTCTCAAACTCACTGGTCGCCTATGCATTTGCGAGAATGAAATTCAAAGGGCGAGACCTCTTCTTCTCTTTAACTCTCGCAACAATGATGATTCCGTTTCCTGTCGTCATGGTCCCCACATTTGCGCTGTTCCAGAAATTAGGTTGGATAGGGACCTTTCGCCCACTATGGATACCATCGTGGTTTGGTGGTGCATTCAGTATTTTCCTACTCCGTCAATTCTTCAGAACAATTCCATTCGAACTCTCCGAAGCTGCAAAAATCGATGGGTGTACCGAATTTGAGACATTCAGAATGATCATTCTTCCGCTATCGAAATCGGCACTGAGTGTGGTCGCACTCTTCACTTTCCTGTACACCTGGAACGATTTTCTGGCACCACTTATCTATCTCTCCAATCAACAGTTCTTCACCCTCGGACTCGGGCTGCAGTTCTTCCAGAGCCAAAACGGCGGCACAGAATGGAACCTCTTAATGGCTGCCGCGACGATTGTCGTTCTGCCAGTCGTGGGACTGTTCTTTGTGACGCAGAAGCAGTTTATGGAAGGGATTGCCGTGACGGGACTGAAAGGGTGAGGTTGTCTCAAAGCTCCATCTACAAGTATTTACATTAAATCACTCACGTTGATCCTATTGTCTTTGTCACCAGCCTTGTCAAGAATACATATCCAGTAAATTTACACAGCAAACCCTTAAAACTCAAAAGCACTAGACTGCCGCTGACGATTGGGGTCATGTCAATCTCTGGTACCGACTAAGTTTTGATTGCATTGGAAAATTTAACATGCAAAAGTATTGACTCAAATGAAATATTCCGATATATTGGTTTCGAACTACGTTTAGTTTGCGTTCTGTTGTTTTATTTAACAAAGTTCGGATGCAACGACATCCCCCTTTAAATGTCATTGGAATCAGGAAATGAAGTATTCTCGGCTGCCAGTGTGTCGTCAATTGTTTGCACGTGTCATTTCTTTTATCTGTTTAGTTACTCTCGTCATTCTCCAAAGCCTCCCGGCAAGATCGTTATCTGCCTTTGATACTGCATTACTTCGCCGATATCGTCCCGGAACTGGGAGTTGCTGTAGCGCAGATCCGTTTACGGGCAACGTGATGTTGTCGTTCTCCGACTCCGTATCCGCTAACGGTCCATTTTCTAACGTAATCCACTTGAATACTCAAACCGTTGATTCTAACCCATCCATGGGCAATGCGACGTTCTCATATAACATCTTTGTTAAAGTGCGGTCACTTCCTGGACCCGGTACAACTACTTTTGCGGATTTTTCGCCTCGTCTTACCGTAACAGATGGAACGGGGAAGATACTTGATTTTGGTCCCGCAACAGACATGTCGAGCACGTCAGCACAGCACATTGCAGAGCCTGGTGTATTTTCAAAATTGTCAAAAACGGCGACGGGTTGGATGCTTTCGCTGGCCGGACCGCCGGAATCGATAGATTCTGGGGGCAACTTCACTTATGTTTTTAACTCAAATTTATCTTTAGGTTCAATTACGGATCCAAACGGGAATCAACAAATCCTTGCCTACGACGGTTCAGGACGTCTCACAACAATCACCGATGTGTCGACAGGTAAACATCTCTATTTTCTGTATGGCTTGAGCAATATAAATCAAGTGGTTATGACTGGTGACGCCGGCAATTTTTCAAGTGCAACAGTCACATTTACCGGAGGTCCAACCAGTAATGTTACCAGCATTGTATGGTCTGGTAATTCCCTTGGTAATGGAAGCACCAGAGTTGATTTCACTTACAACTCTGCCGGTCTCCTAGCTTCGTATACACGTGATCAAAATTCAGCAACTACGGTCAGTTACTCATATATATATGCTAAGGGGTTGGACGGGACCGCAACAGTCCCAATGGCTAACATGACATCGGCTCAACTATCCACTCACCTTGATTGGAGCCAAGCGCCCTCAGAAGGTGCCTTCGAGACGGTAGTTTCAACAAACAATAAGGGCGGCAAAACCTTATACGACTTCAACTCTCTGGGAGACATTATCCGTATTAAGACAGATCCCTTAACGGGTGCGTCGACAAATACCGTGACTACTTTCGCTTACGGCAACGTTAATCCATTGAGTTTGGGAAGGCGCTTGGTCACAGATATATCCCTAAGCGATGACGGCAATCATCACTACGGCTTCAGTTATGACCTCGATCAATTGAACAGCGTGGGCAACCTTTCCAATGCTATCGATCCTCTTGGACACCAGTGGAATTGGACATGGAACGGTGACGATCTCAAATTTGTTTATGGACCGCTCAGCCAACAGACTGCTCTTGCAGAATATAAATACGAAGGGAATCTGTCCCACTTTGTTACAGGTATTAAGGACGCGTATACAAACCAAGCCAACTTTGTTTCAGATAATTATGGAAATGTAATTTCAGTTTCTCTATCAGGTCAACTACCTAAATATTTTGTTGTTGACTATAACGTACTACCTAACAACAACGCCGGGTACGTCACGTCATTCAGTGAGTTTAATCATAACATTAACAGCACCACTAACACCATCGGACAAAATACGTTCTATTTCGGTTATGGTCCTAATGGTGACTTGGCTTCCTGGACCTCGGCACCTGGAAATGACAATGGTAACAACGGGAATCTGACCTATAATCTTGTTTCGGACTATCTTCACAGGCCCTTTCGATTGATCAATCCTGACGGTACTACCCAGAATTGGAACTACAAAAGTTCCCCAACGAGTTACCAAACATTCCTAAACGATTTTACGGATGAAGCTGGCAAAAAGTACTACTACACGTTCTATCCCATAACCGGAGATATCCAGAATATCATCAGCGGCAACTGGGGTATGAGTTGGCAAGAGGATCAAGACGGAGACCTAATTGGCTTTACCAATCCGCGTGGAAACCAGACGACCTATAAATATGGTCCGATGAGAGAACTTACAACTATTACTTATCCGGATCACACATCCACGTGGAATGATCAAGTTACTCTCAGTTATGACAACTTGGGAAATGTGGCCCAAGTCACAGATGCAAGAGGAAATAGCTTCAGCTTTTCGTATGACCCCGCTGGCAATCTTCAAACTGTTGGCGGAGCTAGATCAATGTACTTCACTTATGGTGCGGACGATGGTTTATTGACTGCAGCCAACGAAGAGAGCGTGATTACGTATTCCCCCGATGAAGTAACCGGGCGCACAAAATTCGTTACTTATGATTACTCGTTGCTCGGATTGCCAAATTTGCAGCAGCTAGAATATACATATAATTCAGATGGATCCATCCAGTCGATGACCTGGTACTACGGTATCAAAAACAGTCCTGGTACTGTAATCATCGGATCTTGGTACTATTATTATGATGCTGGTGGTCACCTATATGCCATTAAGAATCCATGGAATGAAACTACATCGTGGCTGTTTGATAACGAAAACAAATTAACGTGGCAGGGGAATCAAAACGGTACCGTCACTGGCATATTCTATTCCGCTAATGGCGGTTATTTAATTAACCCATATATTATTAGTTCGATTACCGATAATAGCGGTAAAATATTAGCTAAAACTGAAATT
>CAISOI010000142.1 GCA_903886985.1 uncultured Chthonomonas sp. | reverse complement strand
ACCGCACCTACGATCAGGTTTTAAGCGATATTCCCGGTGGCAATGGCGATCAGAGCCTGCTCATGTTTGGCAGGAAAATCACCCCTAATTTACACGCTCTTGCAGAGCGTTTTGTTCTACTGGATAACTGCTATGATTGTGCAGAGGTCTCTGCGGACGGCTGGAACTGGTCCACCTCCGGAATGGCAAATCAGCACGTGGTTCGCAATGCTCCATACAATTACAGTGGACGCGGAAGAGTTTATGATTTCGAGGGACAGAATAATGGTATCCCTGTGGACATTTTGGGATACGCCGATGTTGCACGGGCTCCGGGCGGATATATCTGGGACAAAGTTATTGCCGCCAATCTATCCCTACGCAATTACGGATTCTTTGTAAGTTTCACGGATCCGGGCATGCGCCTGAAGGAGGGAGACAAAGCCGCCGCTGCCGAGAATACCCCCAACAAGAAAGCTTTGGTTGGCAGAACTGACACCGGATTCCGTCTCTTTGATACCGCTTATCCTGATAGCGATATTTATGATGAACTGAATGTGAGATATTCTAAACGTGGTCCTGCTTTTGGACCGCATGGCGCTAAAAGTCGATTCGCAGAATGGAAGTATGAATTCGACGGCTATGTCAAAAAGGGCTCATTGCCTAAATTCATGACAATCCGATTCGGAAATGATCACACGAACGGTACCAGCCCGGGATATCCATCCCCAGAGTCCATGGTTGCCGATAACGATTATGCAGTCGGTCAACTCGTCGAAGCTGTTTCAAATAGCCGATTCTGGAAATCTACGGCAATATTTATTCTGGAAGACGACGCCCAAAATGGTAATGATCACGTTGATGCTCACAGATCCACGTGTTATGTAATTAGCCCATTCATCAACAAAAACACCATTGATCACCGGTTTTACAACACGGACAGCGTCCTGAGGACCATTGAGTTGCTGCTGGGATTAACTCCTATGAATCTCTACGATGCGGTGGCGCCCCCATTTGAAGTATTCGGAACAGCCAGTGGAAATTCCGAACCCTATGTGGCAATAAAGCCTGAGAGGTCGGCGATTGCTAAGATCAATACTGATAACTCCTACCGCGCCCAAGTGAGTGCCAAATTGAATTTCCGACAGGCAGATGCCGTTCCGGATGCCATACTAAATGACATACTCTGGCACGCCGTCAAAGGTACTTCGGTTACCGAGCCACCCGTTCATCATGGCCTTAACGTAAAACCGGCGGACGACTAAGCAGAGATTTGTTTGGGAGAACGTCTTTACATGATTGATGCCGTCACTTCTTATCACAATCACACCACATGGAGCGATGGGGTCTGTGCGATTCAAGACCAAATTGACGAGGCGCGGCGCCTAGGCCTGGCGGAGCTTGGTATTTCGGATCACTTTGTTCTCTCGCCTCTTTTGGACCCCGTGGAGTGGTCCATGCCGGTGGATAAGCTAAAGGTCTATCTGGAAGAACTACGAGACGCTCAGTCAGCCAATCCTGATGTAGTTTTGAGATTGGGTGTCGAAGCGGACTACTTTCCCGAAACCATCGATCGACTTCGGGATATCCTTACAGGAGCTCAACTGGATTTTGTGGTCGGCTCCGTTCACTATGTAGATGGATTTCCAATCGACGAATCGGGCAAATTGTGGGACAAATTAACTGAAGACGAAGTTAACGAAATGTGGCGAAAATACTGGATTGGCATCCGAGAGATGGCAGAGAGCCGTGTGTTCGATTTTGCGGCGCATCTCGACCTACCCAAAAAGTTCGGGCATCGCCCAACAGCAGACCTTACGGAATACAGCGACGCTGCCTTGGATGCAATAGCCTCGGCTGACATGGCAATTGAGATCAATACCAACGGGCTGAACCTTCCCGCTCGGGAACTCTATCCTTCTCAGTCTATCTTGCAAGCTGCACGCCAGCGCGATATACCCCTGTTAATCAACTCAGACGCCCACATCCCCACTCGCCTCACCGAACACTTCGCCGCCGCTGCCAAATGGGCAGAACAGGCAGGATACTCAAAGTTGGTCTGGTACAAGAACCGAAAGCGGTATAAATCAAGTTAGCAATTCATTAGTCGTTGGTAATAGTTTTCGAGAACCACGATGATGCATTCAGCTGCAGGGAGTCTAGAGTTTGAAAGTTCATAACTGGGTTCCTCTCTATTTGATCCTTGGGATGGCGCTGTGGCTCAGGTTCCCTGAAGTTACTCGAGCACAAACATTCAACTCTACTCTCACGTATGCCGCGTCGGCGGTTGATAATCCGCTGAAAGGGCTCGTCCCATATGCAGGCGAGCACCGGTCGCAATTTCCACATAGTATGGAATTCAATTATCTGCCGCTCTCCGCCCTTGTAGTCGGCCCTGCCAAATACGACTGGCAACCACTTGAGAAACTGCTGAACGATATCGCTTCCCGGGGACATCAAGCGACATACCGAATCTATCTCGAATATCCCGACAAGAAGAACTGCATTCCAAAATATCTAATCGAACAGGGAATGAAAGTTTCGAATTACGTCTACCAAAATAACACGCCGCTTCCGCCTGCCGAAATTGAAACACCAGACTACAAGGACCCAAAACTCCATATGTGCCTGAAAGATTTCATTGCCGCAATGGGCGCGAAATATGATGGGGACGCGCGCATCGGCGGAATCACAGCTGGACTATTGGGCACATGGGGTGAGTGGCACACCTACCCACGGATGGACCTCTTCCCGGGTAAAGAGATTCAAACCGTCGTAATGGATGCTTATCAGGCGGCTTTCCACAAAACACCGGTGCTTCTCCGGTATCCAGCCGGCCCCACCGAACCAAATTACGCATCCAACCACACCCGACCATTTGGCTATCACGACGACTCCTTTGCTTGGGCGACTCTGGAAACAGAGAAAAAGGGAGATGAATGGTTCTTCCTGAGCCTTGAGCACAAAGCGGGAACCAATGCACAAAACAAATGGCGCAAATATCCCATCGGCGGGGAAATTCGCCCCGAGGCGTGGGGCAAAGTATTTGATGAGAAACCGGATAATCCGAACATACAGGATTTTCAAACGTGTGTGGAACTGACCCACGCAACTTGGATGATGGACACAGGAATGTTTCAAGGAGGTCAGTCGACCACCCGAAAGAAACGTGCGGAAGAGATGGTCCGGAGAATGGGTTACGATTTTACAGTAAAGAGTGCCGAATTGACCCTGAGAGCCAGGTCTGTGCAAATCAAAATCTCAATAGAGAATCGCGGCGTTGCGCCGTTTTATGCTGCTTGGCCAATCGAGCTTATGATTGCCGACAGAGACAACCGCAGCCTGTTAACGTTCGCTCTTCCCCATACTCTCAATGAGATTTCAGCAGAAAACCCATCCCAGACGTGGACCGCGGAAGTTCCTCTGCAGACTCCACTAAAGGGATCATCGAAATTACTGATGCGCGTTGCCAATCCGCTTCCAAATGGCCACGCGGTTCGGTTCGCAAATACATCTCAGGATGCAGACTTGCCAGGTTGGTTGACACTCATCACCGGTATGAAAATAAAGTAACTCTACAAATCCGAATCGAGTTATCCATTTAAGAGATTACTTAAATATGAAATCAAAGCAGATTAATTCCAAACTCCGACGAAGTCTTAAATGGCTCACTGTCATATCGGTTGCCGTTGGCGTTTCTGCATGGTTTCACTATGCATGGCAGATGAATACCGATTTGCGATACCGCGATGCAAAATCCGCAGAAATATGGGAGTGGGGCGGAGGCAAGCGCTTTAATATCTCGATGGGTTACGGATGGTTGAACGACGACGAGATTCTATTTGATAGATTCCGTACGCCCGAAGCCCCAAGAACTGTGTGGAAGCGAAACATAGTTTCAGGTAGAGAGACTTCCCTTCCATTATTGACTAATATCCGAAATGAATTTGAAGCTGAAGTAGTGGATGATCAAAGTATCTCCCCTGATGGAAAGTGGTACGTTGTGTCTGAAAGATGGGATCACTTTCTCTTGGCTCGAACCGACGGAAGCTACAGTCGCACGATCGAAAGTGGGGATGGAAGCGCTTACAGACATTTCATTTGGTTACCGGATTCCCAATCTTTTATCGAGTTACTTCGTTTAAACAATAAGATCAATTCGGCATGGATTCACTTTGTCGACGTGAACAAAAAGTCGAAACTGCTTGTTAAGGACGTATTGTTACCTGAAGGCATCTTCTTCGAAGCAGCTACGCCAAAAATGGAATTAATTGGACTTTGTATCTTTGGCACAAGAGATTCACCTAATATTCCAGACGTTGGCAAACCAATTCAAGTTGTACAAGTAACGCTTGATGGCAAGTCGATTGCAAATTCGATAAATCCTCCCGACATGGAGCATCATAGATGGGCATCCTTGTCTCCAGATGGCAAAAGGATTGTATGGACTTTTGATTACGTGCCACATTCATCGTTTCGATCCTTCAAGCATCTCGTGGCACCTACAGTATTTTCTGCGCCGCAACTCACAACGGATCTTTGGATTACAGATGTGGATGGCAAACACCCCCATCGCCTCGGATTTTTTGCCTCTGGAGAGGATGGTTCGAGAGACCTCAGGTGGCTGCCATCAGGAAAATACATCTCGTTTGTTGTACATAATGTCCTTTATCGTGTTCCAGCAGACTGACGCGATTGAGTCGACTCAGGGGTAGTACTGTGTCGCTTTCAAAACATTCAACATCAGCGCCCATGGGGTATTCTATTTTTAGTAATGACGTGGCTCTCGCCCAGATTCACATTCCATTGCAATGTCATTACGGTTCACGGCAGCCTCTTTTTAGGTGTCCAAATCAAAGTCCATGACAATTCAAGAACAATTTCAACTCGCAAACGAATACCTCCAAGGCACTCATATTGATTGTCTTTGGGAGGGTAGTGAGTTGCGTTTTGCCAGCACTATTGCGAGAGAAGAGAAAGCTCTAAAGAGTGGCTCTTATGGGTGTATTATTTTTGCAGTATTCGCAATAGTGCCTTCGCTCCTAATCGTAAAACCTCCCATAATTTCCTGGAGCATCGCAATCCTCATCTCTGTACTTAGTGTATGGCAGATAATCCATAATCTCAATGTGCCTGCGGCGCGACGAACTTATCTCATTTATGATTCCTACTCCAACTCAGTTATCATTGAATTCCCAGAATGGGTTAAATGGAACAAGAGGCGAGACCCTAAAATATGGTCCGCCTATACGCGTGACGAAAGTGGCACGAAAGTGCCATTCCAAGGGGATCCAAGGATTCGCTCTCCGAAGGGTCTCCTTCTCAGCAAACCTATTCCAATGGAATATATCGAATGTTTTGAAATCAGAATTGACAAGAGAGGAGATTCTTCGAGCGTAGAATTCTATGCTGTCACCACACATGGAGATGAAAACCTATTAAAATTTAAGGGTAGTCTGGGATACCGTGACATGGAGAACATTGGACTGCTTTTAGCAGAGTTTGGCGACAGGCCATTGTACAGTGTTGAGACAAAGGGGCTGTGGTCAAAAACAAGAATTCAACTTTCGCCTGTACAGCCGGAATCAACTGAAGTTAGAACGCTCCTGAGATCCTCTGAGAATCCAGATGTTGATGGGAGCACATTATTGCGCCCTGCAAAAAACAGCCCGACAGTTGAAGCTACTCTCCTCATACCCGCGGAAGTAGCAAATTCAGTCGAAACCGAATACCTCTTAAATCCCCATGAGGAACATTCCCCTCATTCGAGTGAATGACAAAGTTGCGCTTGTTATGCAAACTCCGTTTCTTATCAGCAACCAGGCAGCTCAGACATCCATTACACATGCCTAACCAGTTGATTGACGGTGCCTTTTTAATCTTCTCACGACGGTAAACCAATTGAATCCGTTGATATTGTCACCTAATCAATGCCGGATTCGGCTACCAACACGCCACCGCCAACGGTCGCCCAACTGGGTCGATCTCCCCTTCCACGCTTATATGTCCAATTTGGGTTCCATAGATCATCCATAGGGTTGACATATCCACTATTGATTCCGACGCATTCGCCTGTATCCATATCTAAAGACGCAATAACGACTTGATCGCCGGCCACAACCCACACTTTGCGACTGTCTGGAGTTCGTCGAATCTTAAATGTTCCTGCTGGATCATCTCCACCATCATAGATAGGATAGAGCCTGCCATTCCACGATAGGAATTGAACATAACCCTGATCATTTCTTCCGACTCTAACAAGTTCATATCCAAAAGAGAGTTGGTCAGTACCGATAACAGCTGAGGCAATGGTGTGTTGAAAACACTTATGTTTTGCCCAGTGGAATCCTTGGAAGAAAAGCCAACAGAACGTGACAATGATCAACAAAGTCGGCCATCGATTTTTTACGAGTTTGTAGGGATTGTGTTTTGCCATTGGTACCAGTTATTACTCTCCACGAATATTGTTCGGCCCAGCCAATTCATCACTTATGCGATCCTCACGGGTGAAAACTAGTTCGTCCCACTCATTCCCTATAGATACATACTACGCTCAGCCAGGACATATGCCTTAAACGGAGGAGGACAGGTTCCGCAGCTATGTTGATCTAGCTTACTTTCCTTGGATTTTTATGACTTTAAGAGATTCACGAACGTTAGTACATCCTAAGAGAAACCCGAAATTTCGGAGGCGGAATCTTAGCCTTTTGAACACAGGTTCGTTGGCGCCAAACACATGTAAAATGGCCGAAACCACGTAGACGTGTTGGAGCGCCAAATTGCAATGCGACAGTCATGCAATGCCCTGAGCAGTTCTCTCTT